>NZ_LZGX01000080.1:0-16790 GCF_001690825.1 Gilliamella sp. Fer1-1 | reverse complement strand
CGTAAAAACAATAATATAGTGATAAACCAATAATATAATAAAAATAAATGGGATAAATTATTAGAAATAATAGGAGAGGAAAACATGTCGAATGAACTTAATCGCCTTTTGGATCAACTCGGTGGCGAGTTTAGCCATTTAATAGACGGCTTAGGGGGGGTTAGCCATAACCGCTATACCTTAACCGTTGACGGGCTGACCGCACCGATTTCGGTTTTGCATGTTGACGGTGATGAGCAGTTAAATCAACCTTGGCGTTATGTGGTTACCTTTACCAGCCCTGACAAAACCTTATCGCCCGATGCGTTCCTTAACCAAAAATCGACTTTCTTCTTTAATCCTGTTATTAACAAGCCATTAACTTCCGCTATTCGTTCACTAAGTGACTTGCCCGCCGTGACGAATAAACGTACCTTGTATGGGGTCATCACCGAATTTAGCCAGCTATCAGTCAATAAAGATGAAGCTCATTACCAAGTCGTGTTATCTTCGTGCTTAGCACGGCTGTCCGTGGGGAAAAATAGTGCCCTATTTCAAAATCAAAGTGTGGTCAGTGTGGTTGAAGAAGTGCTACGCAGCCACGGCTTTACCGGTATTGATTACCAGTTAGCGCTCAAGGACAGTTATCCTGAACGGGAGTTTATCACCCAGTGGCAAGAAAGCGACCTGGAATTTATTCAACGCTTATTGGCTGATGTCGGTATCTGGTTCCGCTTTGAAACCCATGCCGAACATGATTGTGATGTGATGGTGTTAAGTGATTATGAACAAGGCTATGCGCAAGTGGCCAATATCGACTATAAACTGCCGAGTGGCATGGACGATACGGGTGTGGAAAGTGTTTGGGATATCACCTTACATAGCGAAGTGGTACCGGCCTCAGTGACCGTTCAAGACTATAACTACCGTAATGCCAAAGCCGATTTACTCACTGATATCAACACCCAACCGAAAACCACCACCACGCAAGGCACTGATTACCGTTACGAAGAGCATTATAAAAACGGACAAGGTCAGCAGAGTAAGCCAAATGATAAAGCCGTTAACTCCAACCAACCACAAACCGCTAACCCGTCACCGCAAGATGACGGTATTGAACAAGATAACGCCATTGAAAGCGGTCAATGGTATGCCAAAATCCGCCATGAGCAGGCGATTAGCCAGCAAATAATCCTCACGGGTAAAAGCAACCGCTATCAATTAGCCCCAGGGCAACTTATTAACATCACGGGCAGTCCGTTAAAATCGATTGAAGAAGGGGTGATTATTTTAAGTGTGCAAGGACAAGGTAACCGTACTGATGCCTATGCACTCACCTTTACCGCCATTCCCTATCAAGCCTTAAAACCCTATCGCCCCGCGCCTATACGCTGGCCACAAGTCAGTGGCACCTTACCCGCACGGGTCACTAGCCCTGATAATGACACCTACGGCTATATTGACACTCACGGGCGCTACCGGGTTAAATTCAACTTTGACTTAAAAGAATGGAAAAAGGGCACTGAAAGCTTATGGGTACGCTTAGCCAAACCTTATTCGGGTAACACTTATGGTTTTCACTTTCCGTTAATTGACGGCACGGAAGTGGCGATTGCCTTTATGAATGGCAATCCCGATAGGCCGTATATTGCCCATGCAATGCACGACAGCGCCCACCCTGACCATGTGACTACGGTAAACAAACACCGCAATGTCATTCGTACCCCCGCCAACAACAAACTGCGCATGGATGATAAACGCGGGCAAGAGCATATCAAACTCGCCACCGAATATGGCAAAAGCCAACTTAACCTTGGTCACCTTGTTAACGAAAAAAAAGCACAACGCGGTGAAGGCTTTGAACTGCGCACAGATGAATGGGGGGCGATAAGAGCGGGTAAAGGGCTGTATATAACCAGTGAAGAACAAACACAAGCAAGCCATATACAGCTACAAATGGACAACGCCGTTAAAGAACTAGCGCAAGCTGCTGAAATGGTTAAACGGCTCAATGAACTTGCCGAGGCCGCCAAAGCTGAACTGGCTGATTTACAAACTCAAAAACAGCTATTTGAACAAAGCTTAAAAGAACTAAAACAACCCGGCATACTCACTTACGCACCGGCTGGCATGGCTGATGTCACCCCAAGTTCAATTCAACACACCGCCGGTGAAAACATTATCCAAACAGCACAAAACACCGTTGATATTAGTGCGTTTAAACGCTTTATGGTGACGGCCGGCAACATGATAAGCCTATTTGCCAATAAAATGGGCATAAAGATATTTGCCTCGCAAGGTAATGTCGACATACAAGCTCAAAATGATGAAATGCAATTAAGTTCAAAACAGGATATGAAAATTACCAGTACCGACAGTGAAGTCATTATATCGGCAAATAAAAAACTCACATTAACGTGCGATGGTGCCGCTATTGTGATTGAAAATGGCGGGATAAAAATGCTCGCCCCGGGTGATGTTCAGGTTAAATCGGCGAGCTTTCGTATATTAGGACCTGCAAATTACCAAGCACCAATCCCCAATTTGCCAAAAGGCGATACTTGTTCGGAGTCAGCATAATGGAAAAGCAAATACTCAATCTTTTAGATAATGAAAAAGCACGCAAGCAGTATCGTTATCTACTAATTGATAACTTAGTTTCGCTAAGTTATTTTCATATATTATCGATGGAAAGTTTACAAGAAAATCGAGGGAAAGAAGCTATCCAAATTGTACCAAGGCCAGATTTAATCCACGATCAGCGTCATTGTCCAAAATTAGTTGTGATCGCCAAACCTGATGAACCAATCAATAAAAAATTGGTTCATTTTATCAGTAACCAACTAAAGCAAGAAGGTTCACTGCAAAAACGGTATATCTGTGCCTGCCTAGTCAGTGAAAATCAACCTGATTTATTAAGTCATCAACTAATTAATATCGGTTTAAAGTTAGGTCAACTAATTGGGGTTCGTTTTGTTCCTTTTTATGAGCCGTTTCGCATGTTTTTATTGCAAGAAGGCAATAAAATTTGCCCTGATTGGTTACCTAATTTATTAAACTGCTGTAGCACCTACTGTTTTACCTCATTCAACAATCATTTGCAGATTATTCAATCATTACCTTATACGCCAGAGCCCTTTGATATATTTGTAACAGAAGAAACTAAAAACTTTTTAAAACAATCAGTTAACCTATATCATCTAACAGTGGCTTGGCAAAATATTTGTGAAAATCAAAATAAAAATATGGAAGATGCAGACATATTATTACTCGCTGAATTTTATAACCAAGCGAAACGAGAAGGGTTAGAAGATAGTAACGATCTATTCACTTTCTCATTAGTGCTGATGAGCTATAAAAACCGGTTAGACCCAAAATCGTTAAAAGCCGCGATAGCTAAAGCGATAGATGAACCGGGCACTTTAGCACAACATTTGAGTCAAATAGAACTAAAACAATAATAAAAAAGGAATATATCATGAACAAAATCGACCCTAATATTTTTGAAGAAGCAAAGAATACCTCGGCAATGGCAGATGGTGGATGTGGCACTTGTCAACGAAACGGCATGCCATTTTTTTTAGTTCGCCAATCGGTTATTAATCCGAATGCTTATCACGGTATAGACTGGTCAAAAAACGTACCCAAATTAACCGATAGGCGCCCTAACGTGACATTAACCAAGCATAAATACGCCCTAAGAATGTTACGCAAAGGGTATGTTTATGTACTAATGGAACAAAATGGCAATCGAAAATTATTAGGCTACGAAGTGACCTCGAAAGGAGCATTACGGCATCGATCCATTTACCATATGAAAAAATACGAGATTGAAGATTTAGCTGAAAAATGCACTGAACAGAACCACAATATCCCCGCTATTTTTGCCAATATTGATGTATTAAATGCCACGGTATGGATAGCTTATAGCCGTCGAGCTTGGTCAAAAGATATTGAAGATTATTACCGTTCGCCAGATGCTGATTTAAGACGATTTACCAAAGTAACGATAAACGACAAAACGCGAAACAATCCTACCGATTTAACCGACGGCCGTAGCTTTGCTTTCAACGATTTACTCGACAAGAATAAAGCACCTTATTTACCTGAGTTTTTCTTTGAGAAAAAAGATTTTAATGTGCGTTTTCCAAGCGCACATGAATTTTATGATTATTCAGATAAAGACAATTTAAAAGCAATTGCAGATATAGCCGCAAAATTTGAAAAGCAGTATCAATGTACAATCGGTTGCATTGTATTAGAAGACACCTTCGGCATAGCCGAAGAGCTTAATGCTCAACGATTGCGGAACTTTGACCCGATTAATAATGCCTTTTTAGAGCACGAACGAGCAATAGAAAAAAAATTAACCGATGCCTATAACGAAAAAATAGCAGATTATACGCCATCGGATAACTGGTTAAATGCGTCTGATGAATTACCAGAGCTGTTTCCATATGCGAAAGATTATTTTCAAAGCCTTATAAATCCTAATATTGATGATAATCAAAGTGACACCGCACAATCACAAGCAATAACCATCCCTCTAAAACCCAATACAAATACCCCAAAATATTATCATAAATATTTCACGACTAATCGAGCCTATAAACGTAGGATTGTATCTTGTATTGACGCTTATGAAAAAGGATTAAAGAACTATTTTGCGAATCAAATAGAGCAAGAAAATGAAAAAGACGGTAAATATAATGAAACACAATATGAGGATGTTTATAAACCCGTAACAAATATGAGCAATAATAGCGGTAACGAATTATATGCTTACAGCTTACGGATCCAAAAGTTACAATCAGAAGGTTGGAAAGAAATTACCTTAACGAGCGATGAGAAAACAGCATTATTAAAGAAAAAAAATCAATACTTTAACCATTATTGCGATGTACATCGTTTTTCATTAACGAAAGAAGGTGCCATACAATCTAAATTTGATAAAGAATGGGCAAAACTGTCTGCACGACTAGATATGGGAAAACTAGCTGCATTTCGCCAAGAAGATAAAAAACTATTGGATGAAATTGTAAAAGACATCCACGCAATATCAATCGATTATTTAGTGTATGTTACTTGGCTTTTTGGCTCAAAAGATAAACCGTCTAAATATGCCCCAGCAGGACTGACCGATTATAACCAAATTGAGTTTTGGCGACGCGAACAAGAAAACGACTACTCTAAAGACCACTTAGGCTATTTTGAAGATATTACCGCCATATTACAAGGTAATATACAAATGGCGAAGCTACCTGAACAGTTTGGCTTATGGGACAGCCTATTACAAGACGAAAATTCCATCTATTTTTATCTATTAAAAGGTCAGGACAATAATCTGTATGAAAGGTTACTCAAACAACGGATTGTTGAAATGGAGCAAAATCAAGGTGTAGCAGACCACCAAACAAATGTAACAAATCTCAACGAAATAGTGGACAAAATTAACGCTATTATGGATCTGCCAATTGATGCGAAAAATACAACCTTATTTGTTGATAAAATGGAAGTATTAATGAATTGGATGGCTGCCGGTTTTGCTAATCTACCAAAGAACGCGAAGTTAATTAACGAAGTTTTAATGAAAGACCATAGCATAGAACAGCTTAAAGTTTTTTCGGGCGTTGAGCATAGGCGTATAAGTTTACCGGTCAAAATTAAAAACCTACCCAAATTTTATGAAATTTTGATGGAAAATTCAGATGTATCATCGGTGAGTATTGATAAAAGTTCTAAACTGTATAAGTTATCAAAAGTATCAGATACCGATAAGCGCTGGCAATTTGAAAGCCAACCCACTAAAAGCCAGCTTGAAAAAACGGTTCAAATGGAATTTATGGTGGTAGCTGATGATATAGCCTCAATGGATAGCATGATTAATACCTTAAAAAAAGAGGGGAAATTAAAAGAAACCACTCTTCCCAAAACTAAAAAGATATTAGGTGCTGAAATCAAACACGCCCACCAATTTGATAGCGAGCTAACCCTAGCTGACCTTGAAACAGCAATGGCAAAAGCCAAACAACGAGTCAAGTTAGATTCCACCAAAAGTATTGCGATAAATGGGATAATGATATTTTTGCAAGGGATTTTATACAATCAAAATAGGCAAGTACTCGAAACTCAAGGGCGTGAAATGCGGCAAGAAGTGAAAGAGGAAATCCTTAATGATATGGCTAAGACTTGTGTAATTATGTCGTTAATGTCGGCCGAAGTAATAGCCCACACGATTAAACTAGTTGGTGCATTGCCTAAAATAAATATCTTTACCACTATGATACCAAGTTGTAAGGAGTTTATAAAAGTCACTGGAGCAACGCTAGCGCTTATTACGATATTGGATGGGGTCATGGATATTTATAAAGGGGTTGGTTATGCGAAAAATGGTGATAGTGATGATGCTAAGCTAGTTATTATAGGTGGTATATGTACACTAGTAAGTGGTTCGATTGGTCTTGTTGGAGTAGCTGTTCCTATTATTTTACCATTTGCCTTATTGGCAATAGCATTAGCTGTTATTGGTGCAATTTTAGTGTATATAGGCTCAGAAGCCGATCGTTGGTCGCCCATCGAAGTGTGGTTTAATCGTTGCTATTTTGGTAAACATGAACATCCAGAACAAGGGCAGCCTTACCCACTCACTGCGGTTGGCACCAGTGCCGCGTTAAATGACTATTTTGCCTATCTTTCAGGTATTTATTTAGCTTTAAATTATCAATCTCATGATATGGAGTTCTTTTTGGACGATATTCGTAATGATTCAGATGAAAACGCTGCATTAATTTATGCCGGTGGATTGCATGTGCATATTAAACTGCCCAATTTTGATGCGCAAAGCCGTTATACCTGTATGGTCTATCTAACTGATTCTGAAGAGCAATCGGCTAAGGTTAAAATTGAGCAAGGTACAGATAAACAATATCTGCATGTTACGGTATCACCCAATCAATGTAATCATGACTTAGTACGTTGGGTTGCTTCTAAAGATTATCCTATTGAATCAAATGCAAATGCTACCATGGTGATAGACCAAAAAGTTGCCGAATTAAGGGTAAAAGCGAAAAAAGTGATTGGCATATTACATTACTGGCAAGATAAAAACGCTAAATCGCCACTACGCATTGAACATATTATCAACTAAAAAAGGAGAACGTAATCATGCCATCCAAATATCAACCGCAAGTTTCCGCATGGCGCGAAGATTTGCATAAAGGAATATATACAACACAATTACATTTAAGTAATAATAAAAAACTACGCTATGCTAATGATGATTATTGTGAGTTTTCAAGATCCCCAAACGGAATTGGTATAATTCTCCGTTTCTTTCTAATTTTTATATCGTTCCTTTCGCTACTACTTACAATATTTGGAGTATTTGTAAGTTTTTATGGTATTAATATCATGCAGTTAAGAAAAATAGATATTTTATTTGTTTTTTTGGGGATTCTTTTGATTTTTATTAGCTTTGTTATGCTTCAAATATTCCTAACAATTTTATTCATGCCAGAAGATTGTCCAATACGCTTAAATCGTAGAACAGGGAAAATCTATCTTTATGAGCATTTCATCTTATATCTAGGATCATGGGCTACCTTTACTCGCTCGCCCTTTAGAGCTAAAGAGATAACCGTTAAAGAGTTTAATTGGGCAGATGTTCAAGGGTGTATGACATCGGTATCAGTTCCTCTTGCGAGTGGCGGAATGGTTAGAAGTTATCGCCTAGAGTGTGTGGTATGTGAGCCTAATACCACTAAAGTGATTGACCACTTTCTGTTGGCGGCCGATAACAGTTTAGGTTATGATGAATGGATGTGGATAAATAGCTATATGGCGTTTTCTGATAAAAATTTGGATGCCGAATTTATGCCAGAAGAAGACTTTACTTGGCCAATCAAAGTCAACTGGCCAGAAGAAATCGACAAAAAATCCAAAGCTAGCTCGCTTGAAGAATATCAACAAATAGATGCCGAGTATAAAAAGTTAGGAAATAAATAATGCCATCAAAGTACCAACCGCAAGTGTCATGCTGGCGCGAAGATTTGCATAAAGGAATATATACAACACAATTACATTTAAGTAATAATAAAAAATTACGTTATGCTAATGATGATTATTGTGAATTTTCACGGCGGTTCACAGGGATGAATCCGTTTCTTCGTATGTTAATGATAATTATTGCTTTCCTAATAATTTTATTATCAATTTTGGGGTTTTATATGGTAATACGTGATATTGTTGTTGGCGAAGAAGATAGTCTCATGTTTTTACCTTTTAATTTTGTTGTAATATTGATAATTCAGCTCTTTCTTCAGATGTTTTTGAATATTTGTTTTGCTCCTGAAGATTGCCCAATCCGTTTTAATCGTAAAACAGGTAAGGTTTATATTTATGACCATTTTTTATTGTATTTTGGAGCATGGTCTACCTTTACTCGTTCTCCCTTTAGAGCCAAAGAGATAACCGTTAAATAATTTGATTGGGCAGATATTCAAGGGGTAATGAGTTCAGTTTCGGCACCGACGGGCAGTGGCGGAATGGTTAGAAGCTATCGTCTAGAATGTGTGGTATGTGAGCCTAATACTACTAAAGTGATTGACCATTTTCTGTTGGCGACCGGTAGCAGTTTAGGTTATGAATGGATGTGGATAAATAGCTACATGGCTTTTTCTGATAAAAATTTGGATGCCGAATTTATGCCAGAAGAAGACTTTACTTGGCCAATTAAAGTCAACTGGCCAGAAGAAATCGACAAAAAATCCAAAGCCAGCTCGCTTGAAGAATATCAACAAATAGATGCCGAATATAAAAAGTTAGGGAATAAATAATGCCATCAAAATACCAACCGCAACTCTCATGCTGGCGCGAAGATTTGTATAAAGGAATATATACAACACAATTACATTTAAGTAATAATAAAAAATTACGTTATGCTAATGATGATTATTGTGAATTTTCAAGGAGTTTAAGTGGGATGAATCCATTGCTTCGTATATTTATGATAACAATTATTTCTGCAACTGTCTTATTAGCATCAATAGTCTTATACTTTGTTATACCAATTATTTTTTTTGAAAAAAGCGAAACTAGATTTATATTTATACCATGTTGTTTATTAGTGTTTTTTTGTATGTATCTCTTCTTTCTAATGGCTTTGAATATTTTTTTTGCTCCTGAAGATTTCCCTATTCGTTTCAATCGTAAAACAGGTAAGGTTTATATTTATGACCATTTTTTATTGTATTTTGGAGCATGGTCTACCTTTACTCGTTCACCCTTTAGAGCCAAAGAGATAACCGTTAAAGAATTTGATTGGGCAGATATTCAAGGAGTAATGAGTTCAGTTTCGGCACCTACGGGCAGTGGCGGTATAGTCAGAACTTACCGTATTGAATGTGTGATATGCAAACCTAATACCACTAAAGTAACCGATCATTTTATTCTGTCTACTCATAATTGCCTAACCTATGACGAATGGATGTGGATAAATAGCTATATGGCTTTTTCTGATAATAATTTGGATGCCGAATTTATGCCAGAAGAAGACTTTACTTGGCCAATCAAAGTCAATTGGCCAGAAGAAATCGACAAAAAATCCAAAGCCAGCTCGCTTGAAGAATATCAACAAATAGATGCCGAATATAAAAAGCTAGGAAATAAATAATGCCATCCAAATACCAACCGCAAGTTTCCGCATGGCGCGAAGATTTATACAAAGGGGTTTATACAACGCAATTGTCTTTAACTAATAATAAAAAATTGCGTTATGCTAATGATGATTATTGTGAATTTTCACGACGTTTAGGAGGGGGGTATTTTGCTCGTGGGATTACAGCATTTATTTCCTCAATTCTTGTTTTATTATCATTATGGATTTTATATATGGGAGTTTTCGTTATTATTACAGTAAGTGATGATAGAATAATAACAATATCAGCTAGTTTATTGGTATTATTTATTGCTTATTTTCTTTTTCAATTCTTGCTAAATATACTGTTTGCCCCCGAGGATTGCCCCATACGTTTAAACCGTAAAACAGGTAAAGTTTATATTTATGATCATTCTCTTTTATATTTTGGAACATGGGCTACCTTTACTCGCTCGCCCTTTAGAGCCAAAGAGATAACCGTTAAAGAGTTTAATTGGGCAGATATTCAAGGGTGTATGACCTCAGTATCAGTTCCTCTTTCTAGTGGCGGAACGGTTAGAAGTTATCGTCTAGAGTGTGTGGTATGTGAGCCTAATACCACCAATGTAATTGACCACTTTCTGTTGGCGACCGGTAGTAGTTTAGGTTATGAATGGATGTGGATAAATAGCTATATGGCTTTTTCTGATAAAAATTTGGATGCCAAATTTATGCCAGAAGAAGACTTTACTTGGCCAATCAAAGTCAATTGGCCAGAAGAAATCGACAAAAAATCCAAAGCCAGCTCGCTTGAAGAATATCAACAAATAGATGCCGAGTATAAAAAGTTAGGAAATAAATAATGCCATCAAAGTACCAACCGCAAGTTTCCGCATGGCGCGAAGATTTATACAAAGGGGTTTATACAACGCAATTGCCTTTAACTAATAATAAAAAATTACGTTATGCTAATGATGATTATTGTGAGCTTTCTCGGCGGTTCACGGGGATGGGAAGCTTATTAATTAGATTGATTGTTATTATTCTTTTCTTTATATGTGTATTGATGATAATTTCTGGATTAGTTGCTGTACTTTTTGCTATATTTTATCTTGATACCCATAAAGCACTATTTATTCTTTCATTTTTTTTATTTTTAATATCCAGTCCAATATTTATTCAATTTTTTCTTACTTTTTTATTCTGTCCTGAAGATTGTCCTGTTCGCTTTAACCGTAAAACAGGTAAGGTTTATGTTTATGACCATTTTCTGTTATATTGTGGTTCATGGGCTACCTTTACTCGTTCCCCCTTTAGAGCTAAAGAGATAACCGTTAAAGAGTTTAATTGGGCAGATATTCAGGGGTGTATGACCTCAGTATCAGTTCCTCTTGCGAGTGGCGGAATGATTAGGAACTATCGTCTAGAGTGTGTGGTATGTGAGCCTAATACCACTAAAGTGATTGACCATTTTCTGTTGGCGACCGGTAGCAGTTTAGGTTATGAATGGATGTGGATAAATAGCTATATGGCTTTTTCTGATAATAATTTGGATGCCGAATTTATGCCAGAAGAAGACTTTACTTGGCCAATCAAAGTCAACTGGCCAGAAGAAATCGACAAAAAATCCAAAGCCAGCTCGCTTGAAGAATATCAACAAATAGATGCCGAGTATAAAAAGTTAGGGAATAAATAATGCCATCAAAGTACCAACCGCAAGTGTCATGCTGGCGCGAAGATTTGCATAAAGGAATATATACAACACAATTACATTTAAGTAATAATAAAAAATTACGTTATGCTAATGATGATTACTGTGAATTTTCAAGAAGATTCACAGGGATGAGATTTTTTTTTCGGTTGGCGACTATTTTTTTTCATCAATAGTTATTTTATTTTTAATATTTGCGCTCTATTTTACTTTGCCAAGTGTTTGGATGGGAACTAAACATAGAGCACTATTATTAATATGTTGTTTTATAGGTGTTTTTTTGGTTTATTTTTTCTTTCATATGTTTTTGAGTGTTATTTTTTCTCCTGAAGATTGCCCAATACGATTAAATCGTAAAACAGGTAAAGTTTATATTTATGATCATTGCCTTTTATATTTTGGCTCATTAAGAACGTTTACTTGCTCACCTTTAAAAGCAAAAGAAATTACAGTTAAAGAGTTTAATTGGGCAGATATTCAAGGGTGTATGACATCGGTATCAGTTCCTCTTGGGAGTGGCGGAATGGTTAGAAGTTATCGCCTAGAGTGTGTGGTATGTGAGCCTAATACCACTAAAGTGATTGACCACTTTTTGTTGGCTGCTGATACCAGTCTAAGTTATGACGAATGGATGTGGATAAATAGCTATATGGCGTTTTCTGATAAAAATTTGGATGCCGAATTTATGCCAGAAGAAGACTTTACTTGGCCAATCAAAGTCAATTGGCCAGAAGAAATCGACAAAAAATCCAAAGCCAGCTCGCTTGAAGAATATCAACAAATAGATGCACAATATCAACAAATGAAAACCTATAATATAAAAACAAAGGAAATAAAAAAATGAGTAAATCACGCGGAGTTATTCGGTTAGGGGATTTGACAGATCATGGCGGAAAAGTCATTACTGCTTCATCGACAATGACAATTTTAGGCAAACCCGTTGCTCGAGTGGGGGATTTAGTCAGTTGTCCAATAAAAGGGCATGGAATTAATCCTATTATTGAGGGCGAATCAACTTTTTCCGATCAAGGTAAGCTAGTCGCTTTAGATGGTCATAAAAGCAGTTGTGGTTGTTCTTTAATCTCATCAATATCCGAGGTAGGAAAAAGCTAATGTCTGTCGATTTAACCTCACTGCCAGCCCCGTTACCTGATGCTAAAAAAATGAATTTTTGGTTCTGGGGTGCTTTGCTTATTGTGTTCATTTTGCTTGGTTGTATTATTACTATTACACTCAGCTTTTTTTATGACATATCAGATATCCTTTTTATTTCAGGCCTATTTGTTTTCCCTTTTGTTTCTTGGCTGCTTATATTTTTATATGGTGTCTTTCTATATGGTAACCATCTAATTTATATTGAACAGTGGAATTTATGTATAGAAGAGCGTAAACAAGAACTGATTAATTATGGGCAAAGAGGATTATATGTTTTAGGCTTTTCACTTATTACAGAGCAGGGCGAAACAAGGAATGCCGCGACTATTGCTAATAATGATTTTCTTATTACAAGTAAATTACACCGCAATAGTGGCATTGTTATTCCTCATACCACTTTATCTGGGATTAAGGGGATGACATCAGAAAGCTTTGATGAGCGTTTAAAATTTATTTTTACCCGTTTTGAAAAAGAATACAAAGCAAAATTTGCAACGGTGTTAACTCAAGCAAATTTGCATGTTAGATTATTTATTGATGCTCAAATTTCAAACGATAAAATAAAGGCATTATGGATGGAAACATGGGGAAAAAGAATCTATCATCCTGCTAGCTTTGAAATTGAAGATCCCAGCCATTCATCCACATTTATAGAAACATGGTTAGACAATAACGATCATGATGATGAGTTGCTTTTGCTGATTAATACACATCTGTTTTCTGCCCCAATTAACAATGAAGGTGAGTTTGCGTCAATGCTAATTCTAGCTGGGGAAAACGTAGATAGCGCGTCATTTTTTCCTACTGCTAATTCACCATTAATAAAAGTTCATCGTAGTGAACAAAAAGCGGAATTCACGCAAACGATTGAGCATGCTTTATTGTGGGGTAGTGCAGATGATAATCAGTATGATGGGGTTTGGTATAGCGGTATTTTACCCGATTTAAAAAATGAAATTATGCACCACTTTAATCAAATTCAGTTTGAAGCAAAAAATCATTTTAATATCGATACTTCAATTGGTTATGCTGGCTATTGTTCATATTGGTTGGCATTACTATTAGCCATTGAAAATGCATCTATAAAAAAAGATAAGCAATTGATTATGATAGGTGAAACACAGCTTGCCGCTTCGGTTGTATCATGTTTGCAAGACAATACCGCTTGTTAAGCGTTTAAGGTAATACATATCACTATGTAAAATTACTGATTTTTTATTGATATTTTTACTATGATAACGTTAAGGCATTTTATGGAATATAAGATCCCTTAACACCCCAACTGAATTGGCTAGACTAAACCATACAACTTTTTTAAGGGATAAACTTATCACAACGAAAAAAGATCTAATATGAATAAGATTAAATGAAAAGGCGAACATTCAAAGATGATTTTAAACACCAAATAGTCAGTCTTTATCAACACGGTAAATCACATACTGAAATCGTCGCACAATATGATTTGACACTATCAGCATTGAATTATTGGATAACATAAGTCAGCTAAAGTGGCTCATTTAAAACAATTAAAACGGAGTTTGTAAAGAACCAACGTTGTAACTCAATAACTGAGTTACAACGCGCTTTTTTACGGATAATACCTCACGCTTAAAGGATATATTACACTTTCTATTTTCTCTTGGCTGTTTGAATGGGTTTGCTGATTTTATATAAGCATTATCCCTCCTATTTTATTGGTCAAAAATACAATCATTTTTGTAAAAAATATTCAGGAATCTATACCGTTTCAACGTAAAATCATTTTAAATTTAATGAGTTAATAAATCTAATTGATAAAGTTGCAAAACGTTTAAATAAAAAGTTTAAATTGTATATTCAATGAAGATTTTAAATAACGCCAACATACTAGTTTAACTAATTGAAATTATTAATATTAAACAAAGATATTCATTAAAAAAGTTAAATTTTCCGTTAAAATAGTTTATACTCTGTTTGCATTATCGCTTATGCTAAAAATAACCAGCGTAAAAACAATAATATAGTGATAAACCAATAATATAATAAAAATAAATGGGATAAATTATTAGAAATAATAGGAGAGGAAAACATGTCGAATGAACTTAATCGCCTTATGGGTCAACTCGGTGGCGAGTTTAGCCATTTAATGGCCGGTTTAGGGGGTGTTAGTCACAACCGCTATACCTTAACCGTTGACGAGCTGACCGCACCAATTTCAGTTTTGCATGTTGACGGTGATGAGCAGTTAAATCAACCTTGGCATTATGTGGTTACCTTTACCAGCCCTGACAAAACCTTATCGCCCGATGCGTTCCTTAATCAAAAATCGACTTTCTTCTTTAATCCTGTTATTAACAAGCCATTAACTTCCGCTATTCGTTCATTAAGTGACTTGCCCGCCGTCACCAATAAACGCACCTTGCATGGGGTCATCACTGAATTTAGCCAGCTATCAGTCAATAAAGATGAAGCCCATTACCAAGTCGTGTTATCTTCCCGATTAGCTCGCTTAGCGATAGGGAAAAGTAGTGCCCTATTTCAAAATCAAAGCGTGGTCAGTGTGGTTGAAGAAGTGCTACGCAGCCACGGCTTTACCGGCATTGATTACCGGTTAGCGCTCAAAGACAGTTATCCTGAACGGGAGTTTATCACCCAGTGGCAAGAAAGTGACCTAGAATTTATTCAACGCTTATTGGCCGATGTCGGTATCTGGTTTCGCTTTGAAACCCATGCCGAACATGATTGTGATGTGATGGTGTTAAGTGATTATGAACAAGGCTATGCGCAAGTGGCCAATATCGACTATAAACCGCCGAGTGGTATGGCCGATACGGGTGTGGAAAGTGTTTGGGATATCACCTTACATAGCGAAATGGTACCGGCCTCAGTGACCGTTCAAGACTATAACTACCGTGATGCCCTAGCCGACTTACAGAGCGAAATAAATACCCAACCCAAAGTCCTCACCACCTATGGCAAGGATTACCGTTATGCCGAGCATTATAAAGGCTTAAATAGCAACGGACAAGATAACTCGCAAACGAGTAACACAAATAACAATGGCGTTGGTAACCATGGTAATCCTAATGGTAGTAACCAGTATAACGATAATCAAAACGATAATCAGATTGAAAGTGGTCAGTGGTATGCACGTATTCGCCATGAGCAGGCGATTAGCCAGCAAATTATCATTAAAGGTAAGAGTAATCACTATAACCTTGCCCCCGGTCAATGGATTAATATCAACGGCAGTCCGCTGACGAATATTAATGACGGTATCCTTATTTTAAGTGTGCAAGGACAAGGTAACCGTACCGATGCCTATGCACTCACCTTTACCGCCATTCCCTATCAAGCCTTAAAACCTTATCGCCCCGCGCCCATACGCTGGCCACAAGTCAGTGGCACCTTACCCGCACGGGTCACTAGCCCTGATAATGACACCTATGGCTATATTGACACTCACGGGCGCTACCGAGTTAAATTCAACTTTGACTTAAAAGCGTGGAAAAAGGGTACTGAAAGCTTATGGGTACGCTTAGCAAAACCTTATTCGGGTAACACCTATGGTTTTCACTTCCCATTAATTGATGGCACGGAAGTGGCGATTGCCTTTATGAATGGTAATCCAGATAGGCCGTATATCGCCCATGCCATGCACGACAGCGCCCACCCAGACCATGTGACTACGGTAAACAAACACCGCAATGTCATTCGCACCCCCGCCAACAATAAATTACGCATGGATGATAAACGCGGGCAAGAGCATATCAAACTCGCCACCGAATACGGCAAAAGCCAACTTAACTTAGGTCACCTTGTTAACGAAAAAAAAGCACAACGTGGTGAAGGCTTTGAACTGAGGACGGATGAACGGGGCGCGATTGCTGCCAACAAAGGCTTATACTTAACCACGCAAACCGAGCCGAAAGCGCAAGGCAAACAACTGGATATGCAAACGGCAATAAACCAACTGGAAAATGCCTTATCGATTGCCAAAGCCCTACAAAATGCCGCTACCCAGTCCGACGCACACAGCGCGGATACCGACAGTCAAGACCAGCTTAAAGCCAACTTAACTCAGCTAACTCAAAGTGGCCTACTGGCCTATGCGCAAGAAGGCATTGCCTTAACCAGCCCAGAAAACATCCAACTGACAACAGGCAATAGCTTAACCCTAACCAGCGAAAACCAAACCGATATCAACGCATTAAAAAACATCACCGTATCATCTGGCGACGCAATAGGACTATTTGCTCATAAATCAGGCATGAAACTGTTTGCCAACCAAGGCGATATTGCAGTGCAAGCCCAAAATGCCAACCTCAATAT
>NZ_LZGX01000079.1:0-50255 GCF_001690825.1 Gilliamella sp. Fer1-1 | reverse complement strand
TTAAAATATTCATAAATTAAATATTACTATCAGTAAAAAATAAACTTACTTGAGCCTTATCAGCGTGATTGTATCTTGCAACAAGTGTACGAGGCGCATGAACATGTCAAATCAAACTGGCAGCTTGAAAAAGAGCAACGCATTAAACTGTCACTGTGGTGGAAAAAAGTGGCACAAGCACAAGCTCAAAACCCAACCGCAAACACTGATGCCAATACCCCTAAACTGTCCAATCTATCCGCAGACGGCAAGGCGTGGTTTATTCATCCGGTGGCGATGATAGATTATTTCCAAGAAGAAAAAATAGATATTATTGTGTTTTATATTTATTTAGATGGTCGAATACAAAAGTATATACCATCATTTATTAAAGATGAGAATCAAAATAAGTATCGCTATGTCATTGTCGATGGACAAGATAACAGGTATAAGGTTTGTGATTTGGAATATATCAAAATTAAAGAAAAAGTTTCAGAGGGAATTACTCCTAATAAACCAAAAAATCATTTTAAACCAGGCCCTAATGATAGTGCTTCAGATGTAAACGATGGTGATACTAAATATCGAATTATTTATGCCAATGGAAAAATCGCTGAATGAGGTAAACATGATAAATATTATAAAAAGGAAAAAGTTGTTGATAAAAACTCATGGCGAGTTTTTGGTGTAACCGACAATGAAGTAGAGTTGATAAGAATGCCTGATTCATTAAATAAACAATTTGGCAATTTAAATATTGAATATAATTTCCATAATTCAAAACGCCGTTATGCCAATCCAGGTTTGTTTGCTGCCATGCTGGGGAGTATAGCTGTTTATAATAAAACTGTTACTACTACAGGTAGTGCATTTCAATGGGGATCTTGTTTTCCAAGCGCATTACATATTAATGGTATGGCTATTGACTTTGAGTATAAATCAAAAAATAACCAAGGTGGTTATTATTCTCATTCTTCTCAACAATATAAAGACGATTTAGCCTTTTTGAAGGCGATGTTACTATTTTTTGTTAAGGTTCGAGTTGGAAAGCATGATCATTTTAAAGAATTTAGACAATTATCAGGTGTTGTAGACGGAGGTGAATTACATAACTCGCACTTTCATGCCGACTTTTCACTCACTAAAATTGAAGAAATTAAGGAATAGCTTATGAAACATTTATTTTATATCGGTATTATTTTTTCTTTCTTTAGTACATGCTGCTACAGCCAACAATTTAATATAGAAAAAAAATATCGAGGCAATTCATTTCTCAATAAAGTAGATATGCAAAAATTAGAAAAAGATTGCTCACGTGAAGACTATATAAATTCTGATTATTCCATACAAGTAGAAATGGATAAACGTTGTCCATTATATAAATTTGGTAATTATTTTGATCATGTTTTTGATTCGGTTGATAAAAGTAAGGTGATCTATCAAAAAAATGGTTTAACCCTAAAATTAAGCAAAGAAGCTTTTAGCCTCGTGGATGAGGATAATTATTCTGGCACTAAATTGACTTTATCTTTAATTCAAAATAATGAAATTAAAGATAAAATAACGCTTGCTAATACTTTTACGAATGTAACTAGTTTACTTTCAGTTGGTTATCGATATTACTATATTGCACCAAGTGGTGATATTTATACTTTATCCTTAATTGAAATGGATGATGGAGTCGGTCCTCAAACTTGGAAGCATTATAAAATTGATGAAAAAAAATTAAAATTTAATTTATTACAGATATATGGTCGTCGAATTCAAACCACTTATCCTGACCATTTCAGCGTAGTACCTAACCCTGATGATATTATCGATTATAATAGCAGTGAATTTTTGGAATGTTTAAATGATGAAACTGACGAAAAATGTAATACAGAGCATCTTTGTAAATACCCCAAACTTAGTACACAACTCACGTAGAAAATCATGCTGCTTGTTTTAGTGTTTTATACTCAATCGGTGTCATGTTATTTAATGCCTCATGCGGTCTTTCGGTGTTATAAATCGTTAACCATTCTTCAGTTATTCTCCTTGCTTGTGCTAAGTTGTTAAAAAGATATAAATCGAGTACTTCAGTACGATAGGTACGATTAAATCGTTCAATATAGCCATTTTGATAAGGGCTACCGGGCTAGATATAATCAATGGTTATACCATGTAATTTAGCCCAGTTTATAAAGGTTTTTCCTGTAAATTCAGGTCCATTATCGACCCGTATTTTTAATGGATATCCATGATATTCGGCCAGTTTATCTAAGTAACGGGTAATCCTTCCTGCTGGTAAGCTTACTGCAATATCAATACCTAACGCCTCACGATTAAAGTCATCGATGACATTGAATGTCCTAAAGCGACGTTGATTACGACTACTGTCACTCATAAAATCCATTGACCAACATTCACCTTGTTTATTGGGAGGCAATAACTTTTCTGGCTCCCGAGGTGGAATTCGTTGTTTTCGTTTTGTTTTAAGATTCAGTTTTAACTCACAATACACCCGATAAACACGTTTATGATTCCAACGATATCCCAGTTTTCTGATTCGATTAAAACACTTAGGAAAGCCCCAACGTAAATGCCGGTCTGTGATAGCATTCAACACCGAAACAATCACCGAATCATCCTGTAACTTAGCTTGATAATAGTAAGCACAGCGGCTTAAGCCAACAATGGCACAACTCATAGCAATAGTAACCGAATGATTTTGTTGTAGTTGCTGTGCCCACGTTTTACGTGCCTTGGTGGGCACTAAAGCTTTTTTATGATTTCTTCCTGAAGCTGGGATTTTAAGCTCAGTTCGGCAAACATCTGCTTAAGCTTGCGGTTTTCAGCCTCAAGCTCCTTTAAGCGTTTGATATCCGACGTTTCCATACCGCCATATTTTTCCCGCCATTTATAAAAAGTTGAATTACCCATGCCATATTTACGGCACAGCTCTTTAACGGGAATACCCGCTTCAGCTTCTTTTAAAATAGCTACGATTTGATGTTCAGTCATTTTTTTTCATAATTGAATCCTCTTTTACTTTTATCATAGAGAATTTTTGTACTATTTTAGGGGATAGTTACACGTCAAATTGCCGTTGTCAATGATTCTTTTTGGCTGTTTGATTCACTTCTGTATTATGAGGTTTATAACGTTTAATGGTGTTATTTTGATACGCACAATAAGGATTTTATTACCCGAGCAATAACTTTTGTTCTTATGGACTGTGATTATCTTTTGTTTTAAATAAGCCACTTTAACGGGCTTACATTATCCAACGGTCCCATGCTGATGGTGTCAAATTATATTCTGCAACGATTTCACCACGTGATTTACCGTGTTGATAAAGACTGATGATTTGGTATTTAAAATCATCATTGAATGTTCGCTTTTTTCGTTTAATCTTATTTATATTAGCTTCTTTTTTAATTGTGGTAAGTTTACCTTATCGCTTATAAAAAGTGTGGGCCGACCCACTAATACCTGTAGTTTAAAAAAAGTTTATTAGAATTAAATAGAGTACTATAATAATTGGTACAGGATAGTTTTTGGAGTATAGCTTTTGTTAAAAGACAATGAAGTGCTAAACAAAACGGTAGTCCCTATCAAAATTATTTCAACCGGTATTGCTTTACCGCCAAATAAACTTGATGCGGAAGAATTAGATAAAAGGCTGAATAAACCTGCTGGTTATTCGCTTAAGCGTTCAGGTATCCTTTATCGCTATCACGCTGATCAGCAATTGAGTCAAGCCGATTTAGCCGCCCAAGCGATTAATGATGCGTTAATGCGTTGTGATATAGACGCAAAATCGATTGATTTATTAATTTCAGCTTGTGCACTTCCTGTTCAAGCCCTACCATATACCGCAACCCATATTCTAAAAGCCAGTTCACTTTCCAAAAATATTACCTGCTTTGATGTTAATGGCAGTTGTGTGAGCTTTATTAGTGCGTTACAAGTGGCTGCTGGGCTATTAAATTCTGGTGCTTATAAGCGAATCGCTATTGTTTCGGCAGATTTGGCTTCACGAGGGTTAGATTGGCAAGATGAAGAATCTTCATTTATCTTTGGTGATGGCGCTGCTTGTGCTATTGTCGAACAAGGGGATGGTCGCAGTGGTATTCTTTCTTGTTTGTTAGAGACTTATACCGATGGTATTGATCTATGTGAAATTCGCGGTGGCGGGAGCCGCCGAAATTTTAGAACTGGGATGGATGAAACCGATTGTCTTTTCCATATGCAGGGTAAGCCATTATTTAAACTGGTATCTTCGTTAATTGAGCCATATTTAGCTCGCTTATTAAATCAAGCTGGTTTAACTCTTGCCGATATTGCTACGGTTATTCCTCATCAAGCTAGCCATTTGTCTTTAGAACATATGCGTAAACGACTTAATGTTTCAAGTGACGTGCTAATTGATATCTACCGCTTTCGCGGTAATCAAGTGGCAGCTTCGATACCTAGTGCATTGCATGAAGCAATAATAACTAAACGATTTAATTCTGGCAAACCTGCCATGTTGATAGGTACTGCTGCTGGGGTCACTTTAGGGGGAATGATTTTATTGCCATGAGATTTTTAGTTACTGGTGCGACCAGTGGTTTAGGTCGTAATGCAGTTGAGTGGTTGCTTAAACAAGGTCATCAAGTGCATGCGACAGGGCGCAATAATGAGGTGGGAAAGCAACTTATTGCGCTAGGTGCTACGTTTACTCAGCTTGATTTAGTCACGGCGAGCAAAATGGATTATCACCAATTATTGAGAGATTGTGATATAGTTTGGCATTGTGCTGCGTTATCATCCCCTTGGGGGAACTATGAATGGTTTTATCAGGCGAATGTTTTAGTGACCTCACAATTAGCCGATATTGCAGGGCAACTTGGGATTAAGCGCTTTATTCATGTATCCACGCCATCGATCTATTTTGATTTTAAATCCCACCGTCATATTTCTGAAGAATATCGAGCTAAACGGTTTGCTAATCATTATGCTGATACCAAATATCAAGCCGAACAGCATATTCAAACATGTGTTACACGCTATCGTGAAACTGTTTATCTAATATTAAGACCGAGAGGTATATTTGGACCACATGATCGTGTGATTATTCCTCGTATGCTTGCATTATTAAAACGTACTGGCGGTATATTATATTTGCCAGCAGGAGGGCAAGCTTATTTGGATCTTACCTTTGTGCTAAATGTAGTTTATGCTTTATTTGTGGCCTCAACTCAGCAGCAAGTATTGTCGGGTGAAGCCTTTAATATTACCAATCAACAACCATGTCAGCTTAATCAATTATTAAAGGCGTTGTTAACCGATCAATTGCAACTCGATTATAAAATTCGCTCGCTCCCTTATCCACTACTTTACGGTATCGCTACTGTGCTTGAGGGGGTATCGGCTTTAACTCATAAAGAACCACTACTAACGCGTTATAGCGTTGGTACATTATATTTTGATATGACTTTAAGCCAACAACAGGCGATTGAACGTTTAGGTTATCAACCTTTATATGATCTTAATGAAAGCATTACGCTGACAGCGCGCTGGTTACAGGAAAGTGGAATGGTATAAGATGGCTAAAATAATCCCATTTAAAGCTGGATACTGTACTCATATTGCGTGTATGGTTATGCGGGGTGCTGGATTTCATGTTTGCCAGTTTCCTGCACGTGCTTGGCTAATTGAGGTTGATGGCTATCGCTGGTTGTGGGATACTGGATATGCTGAGTATTTTCAACAATATACCCAATCGGGCATATTCAAACTTTATCAAAAAACCACCCCAGTTTATCTAAAGCAAGGCGAATCATTAAAAGCGCAATTTGCGACTTTGGGTATTGAGCTTGCCAGTATACAAAATGTGATTATCTCACATTTTCATGGTGATCATATTGCGGGATTGAAAGATTTTATTCACAGCCGTTTTATTTGTTCCCAAAAAGGTTGGCAAACGGTCAAACCGCTACATGGCTTTTTTGCCCTTAAGCAAGGTTTTGTTCCCGATCTTATTCCTGATGATTTTGAACAGCGTGTTAGTTTTTTAGAACAATTTGAGTGTTGCACGTTAGCACCTGAGTTATCTCCTTTTACGCATGGCTATATTTTACCTAATAGCAAAAAGCAGGTAATTTTAGTGCCTTTACCTGGTCATGCAGCTGGTCACATTGGCGCATTTATCTTGACTGATGAGGGATGGACACTTTTGGCTAGCGATGCAGCATGGGTTAAAGCTAATTATAAAGAGTTAAAAAAGCCGTCTCGTTTGGCGCAACTCATTATGGACGATCCACGCGCCTATCATCAAACCCTTAATCAACTACACCAACTTTCTTATCAACCTAATGTTACCATTTATTTAAGCCATGAGGATGAACAATGAGGCTACTAAAAATACTTTGGTATTATTGGCGCACCAAACGCTTAACATTTAGCTGCCGAGCAGATCTTGAAGCATATCAACGCAAACAATTAGAAAAATTTAAACAGCGGGTATTAAGCAAAAGCCCTTACTTTAGTCGATTTATTAAACAACCTTTTGATACTTGGCCACTGATGAACAAACAATTGATGATGGCGAATTTTGATCAAATGAATACCGCAAATCTTAATAGCCAAGCGTTATTGGCATTAGCCCAACAAAGCGAGCAAAAGCGCGATTTTAGCGCCAAAATGGGTAAGTTTAGTGTGGGATTATCTTCAGGAACTTCAGGGCAACGAGGGATTTTTGTGGTTAGTCCAAAAGAACAACAAATTTGGGCTGGAGGCATACTGGCAAAAATGTTACCACGCGGGTTATGGAAAGAAGAACGTGTTGCACTGTTTTTAAGATCTGATAATCATCTTTATCATAGTACTAACAGTCATCGATTGACCTTTCGTTTTTACGGGTTGTTTGATAATTTTCAACAACAGATCCAATCGCTGGATGACTATCAACCAACTATTATTATTGCCCCTGCACAGGTACTGCGCGCTCTTGCAACTGAAAAACTCAACGACAAGTTAACTGTCAATCCTATTTTAGTGATATCTGTCGCAGAAGTGCTCGAAGAACAAGATAAAAAACTTATCAAACAAGCGTTTAATCAGCTCGCTGAAGTTTATCAAGCCACCGAAGGATTTCTTGCTGCAACCTGTCCACTCGGCACTTTGCATTTAAATGAAGAGTTTATCTATATTGAACCTCATTGGTTAGATGAAGATCGTTTTATACCAATTATCACCGATTTTACTCGGCAAACACAGCCTATCGTACGTTATCAATTAGATGATATTTTAGTTCGTAGCCAAACGCCATGCCAATGTGGTTGGCAAGGTATGGCGATTTCACATATTGAGGGGCGATGCGATGATCAGCTTGTATTAACAGATCAACATGGGAAACCATTAACCATTTTTGCTGATTATTGTAGTCGAGTAATAGCCAATACCTTACCGCTAACCTGTGATTACCGCCTGATTCAGCACAACGATCAATGTATTGAACTCATTGGCAGTTGCTCAAAAGAACAGTTAAGCCAGTGTCAGCAGGCATTAACGGCTCATTTTATTCAACAAGGTGCCAAGGTTGATGCGCTAAGCTGGAAGCTTACGTCAGTTGTTACACTACCCAAAGACTTTGCACAAAAAAGACGGCGGATCATTCGTGAGCGAGGTAGCCAATGAAGTTAATAAAGCCTTGTCTTATGCGATTAGCCTATTTATTGTTCGGATGGCTTAGTGTGGGGGTATTTTATCGTAGTGCGGGTGAGCTACAAGGCGAGCCGACATTACTTACCCCTTCGATAATTGACCAATCGATTGCCTTTACACCTCATGCTATTTGGTTTTATCTTTCGTTCTTTTTGATCATCCCAATTTGTTTTTTAGTCGCTCCTTATCATCGCTTACTTTGGATGTCTACCTGTTTTATATTAAGTGGCTTTCTTGCAGGGCTTTGTTACCTTATTTTTCCGACCTCGATGGATTTTCCTGTCGATACTGGTACCTCAATCAGTTCTTGGCTATTAGCTAAACTGATTGATATTGATGTTCCTGTTAACTGCTTTCCTTCGTTACATATTACTTTAACCTTGCTTGCAATTTGGGGGAGTTTAGATAAGTGTCATCCTCTGCGTAATATATTATTGGTACTGTGGGGCATAGCAATTGCTTTTTCGATTATCCAACTTAGGCGGCACTTGTTTGTTGATTTTCTTGGTGGGATCGCATTAGCGTTGATGGTGGGGTATGGTGTGCGTTACGGCTCTTCTTATTTAATTAAACAAAATTTAGAACAATAGGAATCTTATTATGTTGGATTTAGTTTTACCTTTTGTGATAATGTTAATCTTGATTGTTGCAGAAGCTTTCGTTTTACAATATATAAAAAAAGTAACCGTTAACTGGTCTGATATTATTTTTAATTTAAACTCAGGGCATTTAATGCTTTGGTTGTTTCGCGGGCTTGAATTAGTCTGCTACCATTTTGTTTATACGCATTTTAGCTTTAATCTGTTTATCCATGTGCCGATCATTTTAACTTGGATATTTACCTTATTGGCTTGGGATTTTGGTTTTTATTGGGAACACCGTTTACATCATAAAATACCCCTATTGTGGGCAATTCACATGGTGCATCATCAAGGCGAACATTTTAATTTATCTTTAGCTATCCGTAATTCGTGGTATTCATCGCTTACTTCAATCCCATTTTTTGCCTTATTAGCTATTGCAGGTGTTCCAACACCAATTTTTATTGCCGTGTCGATCTTTCATTATTCGATTCAATTTTTTAATCACAATGCTGTCACCCCAAAACTAGGTCTATTAGAAAAGATTTTGGTTACGCCAACGCATCATAAAGTCCATCACCTTAAAGACCATTATTATGCTAATCATAATTTTTCAGGGTCATTTATATTCTGGGATAAGCTTTTCGGTACGTTTGAAACAACGCCTGTCGATAAAACGATTACCTATGGTAGCCATGGCATTATGTCACAAAATCCTTTTTGGGCTAGCATGTTACCTTTTATGGCATTATTCAACATTCCTTATTCCCCTAGTTTATCCCGTTATCGCTTACCGCATGGTTTATTAGTGAGTGGTGGTTTAGTCCTATTTGGCTTGGTATTAAGCTACGTCTATGATTATGGCTACGGTTACCATAATGTTACCATGACGCAGTATCTATTATTTGGCAGTTTGGTATTGGGTAGTATTGCCTTAGGAGGCATGGCGGAAGGCAAACATTGGGGAATAGTTAGTTGGTTTGTCTTGTGCTGGTTGATTCCTCTATTTTTTGCCATCTTTTGGCAATGGCCACCATTTTACTGGCTATTATTTGCAAGCTTGATGACAATACATGGCTCAATCACTTATGTTATGTGGCTTATAGGAAAATATCATGTCAACTAAACCGTTACCTAAGTTACACTACACCAATAATGATGAACCATTTCATCAAGAATTAATGGCAGAAGCTGAAGCTTATTTGGCTCAAAAAGGCGATCATCGTTTTGCTAATAGCACATTATTGTTTAAGAATTTCTTATTATTATTCCTTTGTGCTGTATGTTATTTCTTCAGTTTACATCAAGTGACTATCGGGTTATTTGCGCTTTATTATTTTGGTTTTGTTATGTCAGCCATGCTAGCCAATATTAATGCACAACATGATGCTTGCCATAATGTCTTTTTTCGAACTCGACTAGCGAATCGCATTTTTGGGCGATTGGTGACATTACCTTTGGGTATTGATCCACATTATTGGCAAGTTAGGCATGTTGATTATCATCATATTTATCCTAATATCGACAAATACGATCTTGATATGGAAGAGAATGGGGTCTTTCGCCAAACGCCATTTCAAAAATGGTACCCACACATGCGATTTCAGTCGTTTTATTGGCCTTTTATTGCTGGGTTATCATTACCTTATATTGCATGGGTATTTGATTGGTCTGATCAATTAGGTAAAACTGCGCTAGCATCAGATAAAAAAAACTTAACCAGTCTCACAGGATGGGGGTTATTTTTAGGTAGCAAAATTTTGCATTTCATCATAGCCCTAATGCTACCGATATTTATTTTATCTTCGGTGGGTATTAGTTGGTACGGTGTACTATCGGTTTATCTTATTACACAAATGCTTTCATCCTTAATTGTTGTGTGCTTACTCTTAGGGACACATTGGGCCGATCCTGCATTTTATACGGCACCCAAAGATGGCAAAATAGAGCATGGTTGGTATTACCAGCAATTTACTACCTGCTGTGATTGGTACCCATCTCCCAAAATATTTAACGAATTATTAGGTGGGGTAAATTTACATCTTACTCATCATCTGTTTCCAGGATGGAGCCATCGCCATTATCCAGCGTTAATGCTAATTGTTGAACGATTAGCACAAAAGTATCAATTACCTTATCGCAGGTTAGGCTATCTTGAGTTACTTACTCAACAGCAACAATTTATCCGTAAAATGGCACAAAATCCGAATAAACAAACTTCCTATTCAGAGTCAGACTAATGCAAAAGCCACAATCACAGCCGCAACCACAACCACAACAGCCCACACTACGGTTTAGTAATGAGCAAGATATATTATTGCGAGAAGCATTAAATACGGCAGCAAAAGATTATTTACTTACCCAAAATGATCATCGTTATGCAAATAGTGGCATGTATTTAAAGTTAGGTTTACTCTTAGTTCTGTGTATAGGATTTTACTGTTGCGCGCTTTTTCAACAATCAGCATATCTATTCTCTCTTTACTATTTTATGTTTAGTTCGCTCGCCCTACTATTAGCGATTAATGTGGTGCATGACGCATCACATAATGTATTTTTTAAATCAAGCAACGCAAATACTTGGCTTAATCGACTAATTACCATTCCACTTGGGATTGATCCAGAATGCTGGCGTATTCGTCATGTTGTGCAGCATCATCCTTTTACTAATATTGAACATTATGATCTAGATATTGAGTATAATGGCGTGCTTAGGCAAACACCTTTCCAAGTGCACCATTGGTTTATGCGTTATCAGCATTATTACTGGCCATTAGTGGCAGGAATGACCTTTCCTGCAATTATTTGGTGGTTTGATTGGCAAGATCGGTTAGGCTTAAATTTTGATAAAAACAAATTTACCCATCATGGCATAGTTGGTTGGTTTGCCTTTTTGGTTATTAAGGCTTTACATGTTAGTTTGGCTATTGTTATTCCAATATATATTTGTCCTCAATTTAGTTTATGGTTTATTCTCATTGTCTATGGTTTAAGTCAATTTTTTGCTTCACTGATTTTTGTCATACTGATTCTTGGTACCCACTGGGCAAAAGCGACCTTTTATCAAGCGCCCGAACATGGTCTTATGCCACATGGTTCGATACAACATGTATTTAATACTACGCTTAATTGGCGATTAAAGTTTCCCATTTTAGAATATTGGTTAGGTGGATTAAATTTACATCTAACTCACCACATATATCCTGGTTTCAGCCATCGTCACTATCAACACCTGACGAAAATTATTCAACAAATTGCTAAGCAACATCAGATTGATTATCACGAAATTACCTTATATGAACTATTTGTACAACAGCAAGTCTTTTTAAAAAAAATGGGAAAAGCACAGCGGATGGATTGATTGTAACTTTATATAAATATTTGATTTTATTTTTAAAGTTATCTATTGTGCTTCATGGATATGATCGATGGTTATCAAAAAAAGTGCACATTGTGCACTTTTTTGATTGATGGTAAAGAGTAACAGTTGGTTACTCTTTATAGTAGCAGGCAGATTACTTAATAACCTTAGCAACCACACCAGCACCAACAGTACGGCCACCTTCACGAATCGCAAAACGTAAACCTTCAGCCATCGCGATAGGGTGAATTAATGATACTGTCATTTTGATGTTGTCACCAGGCATTACCATTTCTACGCCTTCTGGTAATTCAATAGTACCCGTTACGTCAGTTGTACGGAAGTAGAACTGTGGACGGTAACCTTTGAAGAATGGAGTATGACGACCACCTTCATCTTTACTTAAGATATACACTTCTGATTCAAAATCAGTATGTGGAGTGATTGAACCTGGTTTTGCAAGTACTTGACCACGTTCGATTTCTTCACGTTTTGTACCACGTAGTAATACACCAACGTTTTCACCTGCACGACCTTCGTCAAGTAATTTACGGAACATTTCAACACCCGTACAAGTGGTTTTAGTTGTTGGTTTGATACCAACGATTTCAACTTCTTCACCCACTTTGATGATACCGCGTTCAACACGACCAGTTACTACTGTACCACGACCTGAAATTGAGAATACGTCTTCAATTGGTAATAGGAATGGTTTGTCAATATCACGCTCTGGCTCTGGGATGTAGCTGTCTAATGCTTCAGCTAATTCAACAATTTTGTCTTCCCACGCTGCTTCGCCTTCTAATGCTTTAAGCGCTGAGCCACGGATTACTGGTGTGTCATCACCTGGGAAATCGTATTGAGATAGAAGTTCACGTACTTCCATTTCAACTAATTCTAATAACTCTTCGTCATCAACCATATCACATTTGTTTAAGAATACGATGATGTAAGGAACACCTACTTGACGACCTAAAAGGATGTGCTCACGAGTTTGTGGCATAGGACCATCAGTTGCTGCTACTACTAAGATAGCACCGTCCATTTGTGCCGCACCAGTGATCATGTTTTTAACATAGTCAGCATGGCCTGGGCAGTCTACGTGCGCATAGTGGCGAGTTGGTGTATCGTATTCAACGTGTGAAGTATTGATGGTGATACCACGTGCTTTTTCTTCTGGTGCGTTATCGATTTGATCGAATGCACGAGCTTGACCGCCGTATTTTTTAGCAAGAACAGAAGTAATTGCTGCAGTTAAAGTTGTTTTACCATGGTCAACGTGGCCGATTGTACCAACGTTAACGTGGGGTTTTGTACGTTCAAATTTTTCTTTAGACATCTTAATGTTCCTTTATTAAATCACTTCCCTTATGTTATTAAGGGAAGCGTTACTTTATTTAGATAAATAATTATTTCGCTTTACGAGCTTCAATAATTGCTGTTGCAATATTTGTTGGTGCTTCATTGTACTTCAAGAACTCCATAGAGTAAGAAGCACGACCTTGTGTTTGTGAACGTAGGTCTGTTGCATAACCAAACATTTCTGAAAGTGGAACTTGTGCTTTTACTGTTTTACCAGTTGCAGTATCTTCCATTCCTTCGATCATACCGCGACGACGGTTTAAGTCACCGATAACATCACCCATATAATCTTCAGGAGTTTCAACTTCTACTTTCATAATCGGTTCTAAAAGCACTGGTTTTGCTTTCATAAAGCCGTCTTTAAATGCCATTGAACCAGCAATTTTAAATGCCATTTCTGATGAGTCGACATCATGGTAAGAACCATCAAAGATAGTGACTTCAACATCAACAATTGGGTAACCAGCAAGAACACCGTTTTTCATTTGTTCTTGACAGCCTTTATCAACTGCAGGGATGTATTCTTTAGGAACCACACCACCAACAATTTCGTTGTTGAATTTGTAGCCTTCGCCGCCTGCTTCTAATGGCTTGATTTTTAACCATACATGACCATATTGACCACGACCACCAGATTGGCGAACAAATTTACCTTCTTGTTCTACTTCATTGCGAATTGTTTCACGGTAAGCAACTTGTGGTTTACCAACATTTGCTTCCACTTTAAATTCACGTTTCATACGGTCAACGATGATTTCTAAGTGAAGCTCACCCATACCAGAAATAATAGTTTGACCTGATTCTTCGTCAGTGTGAACACGGAATGAAGGATCTTCTTGCGCTAATCGACCTAAAGCAAGTCCCATTTTTTCTTGGTCAGCTTTTGTTTTTGGTTCAACAGCAACCGAGATTACTGGCTCTGGGAACTCCATTCTTTCAAGAATGATTGGTGCGCTTTCAGCACAAAGTGTATCACCAGTAGTCACATCTTTAAGACCGATAGCCGCTGCAATGTCACCTGCGCGAACTTCTTTGATTTCTTCACGTTTGTTAGCGTGCATCTGAACGATACGACCAAAACGTTCTTTTTTATCTTTAACTGAGTTAAGAACGGTATCACCAGAGTTAACAACGCCTGAGTACACACGGAAGAATGTTAAGTTACCAACAAATGGGTCAGTTGCAATTTTGAATGCTAATGATGAGAATGGTTCATCATCACTTGAATGACGTTCCGCTGCTTCACCATTTTGTAATTCACCTTTGATTGCTGGTACATCGGTTGGTGCTGGTAGATATTCAATAACGGCATCAAGCATAAATTGAACACCTTTATTTTTAAAAGCACTACCACAAGTTACTAAGATGATTTCGTTAGCAAGCACGCGCTCACGTAGTGCTGCTTTGACTTCTTCTTCAGTTAACTCTTCACCACCAAGGTATTTTTCCATTAACTCTTCACTTGCTTCAGCAGCAGTTTCTATTAAGAATGAGCGCCATTCTTCAACTTGCTCAACCATATCTGCTGGTACATCTTCGTAAGTGAATGTTACGCCTTGGTCGGCATCATTCCAGTTGATTGCTTTACGTTTAAGTAAATCAACCACACCAGTAAATGCTTCTTCTGCACCGATTGGTAAAACTAAAGGAACAGGAACGGCGGCTAAACGGGTTTTGATTTGATCAACAACACGTAAGAAATTAGCACCCATACGGTCCATTTTGTTTACAAATGCGATACGTGGAACTTTATATTTATTTGCTTGGCGCCATACTGTTTCTGATTGTGGTTGAACACCGCCTACAGCACAATAAACCATAACTGCACCATCAAGTACACGCATAGAACGCTCAACTTCGATTGTGAAGTCAACGTGTCCCGGGGTGTCGATAATGTTGATGCGGTGTGGTTCAAATTGTTGACCCATACCAGACCAGAATGCAGTTGTTGCTGCAGATGTGATAGTAATACCACGTTCTTGTTCTTGTTCCATCCAGTCCATGGTCGCTGCGCCATCATGAACTTCACCAATTTTGTGACTTACGCCAGTGTAAAACAAAATACGTTCAGTTGTTGTTGTTTTACCTGCGTCAATATGCGCACTGATACCAATATTACGGTAACGTGCTATGGGGGTTGTACGAGCCATATTAATCCTCTATTTAGAATCGTTTGCTTAACAAAATATCATTTAAGTAGACTGAAAGCAGATAAGGACAATCAGTCTTAATTCAAGTTATTTGTGTAAATAACTTGATTACCAACGATAGTGTGCAAACGCTCTATTAGCTTCAGCCATACGATGAACATCTTCGCGTTTTTTCACAGCGGTACCTTTGTTTTCAAAAGCATCCATAAGTTCATTCGCAAGGCGTAGAGCCATTGATTTATCGCCACGTTTACGTGCAGCATCTACAATCCAACGCATTGCAAGTGCATTACGACGAACAGGGCGCACTTCAACAGGAACTTGGTATGTAGAACCACCAACGCGACGAGACTTAACTTCTACAGTTGGTCTTACGTTATCTAATGCAACTTCGAAAGCTGCTAAGTGGTCTTTTCCACTACGCTCAGCTAATTTATCAAGAGCCGAATATACGATTGATTCTGCGATAGATTTTTTACCATCTATCATTAAAATATTTACAAATTTCGCCAGTAACTCTGAACCGAACTTCGGATCAGGAAGAATTTTTCTTTGACCGACAACATGACGACGTGGCATTGGAATACTCCGTTTATATGTTATAAATTTTTCAGGTTTACCCAAAACTCAAATGAGTTAAATGGAATTATATAGTTTGGCCTTACTTAACGGAGTTCCATTAAGCTTTAGGTCGTTTAACACCGTATTTAGAACGGCTTTGTTTGCGATCTTTAACACCTGCGCAGTCTAATGCACCGCGAACAGTGTGGTAACGCACACCTGGTAAGTCTTTAACACGACCACCTCGGATTAAAATTACACTATGCTCTTGTAAGTTGTGACCTTCACCACCGATATAAGAAGTTACTTCAAAACCGTTAGTTAAACGTACACGACACACTTTACGTAATGCTGAGTTTGGTTTTTTCGGTGTAGTTGTATAAACACGAGTACAAACACCGCGTTTTTGCGGGCATGCTTCAAGGGCAGGAACGTTACTTTTTGCTTCCTTTAGTGCTCTTGGTTTGCGTACCAGCTGATTAATTGTTGCCATTAATAAGCTCCTGATTAATTAAAATAAATTTAAAATTGCTTTTTAGATACGTAATTAATAACTGTAGACCAAAACCTATGTATATAAGTTTTGGGTCGCAAGATTCTAGACCCCAGAAGATATAATGTCAAGTTTTTGCTAATATTAAGTGTTTGATCTAGAGTTTAATTCTTGTTGAAGGTCATCGTTTTTTTAATGAAAAGAGGGTAGTATTTTTATACTGATATTCATAAGCAAAAACAGATCAATATCTGTATTAGCCGTTTTGAAAAATGCTTATTCCCCATTGTAAGTCACAATGGGGAATTGTTTTAATGGTGATCGATAAAGATAAATTTTAAAGCAAATAGTAACGCAAAAATAATTACGCAAAGATTGAGCTCTTTAAACTTACCTGTAAAGGTTTTTAGCACTACGTAAGAGATAAAACCTAGCGCAACGCCTTCTGTAATAGCAAAGGCAAAAGGCATCATGATTGCGGTAATAAATGCTGGTGTTGCCTCGGTTAAATCAGACCACTTAACTTTAACTAAGCTTGAAACCATTAAAATGCCAACAAAAATAAGCGCCCCAGATGTGGCATAAGTTGGCACTAAATGGGCCAGTGGCGATAAAAAAGTCACAATTAAAAATAACACGCCAACAACAACTGCCGTTAAGCCTGTGCGCCCACCAACAGAAATGCCTGCTGAACTTTCGATATAGGTTAATACCGATGATGTGCCGAATAATCCACCTAGCGATGAACTAAAGCTATCGATTAATAGTGCTTGGCGCATTTTAGGAAAACGGCCTTTCTCATCACTAATTCCTGCTTTATCGGTTAAAGCCAATATGGTGCCAGATGAATCGAATAGGCTGACAATCATGACTGAAAAAATAACGCCCATGATGCCAATATTAAATGAGCCAGCGAGATCAACATGACCAACAACGCTACTAACACTTGGTGGCATGGACACAATACCTTGATAATTAATATTAGGATCGAGCCATAGTGCCAGTAATGTCACAACTAAAATCGAAATTAATACCGCAGCATGAAAGTTACGTGCCGCTAAAATAATAATGATGAAAAAACCCAGTGATCCCAATAATACTTTAAGCGATAAGATATTGCCCATGGTTAATAGGGTAGAAGGCGATGCGACTACAATACCCATATTTTGAAAACCCATAAAGGCAATAAATAGCCCAATACCCGCACTGATACCTATACGTAAACATTGTGGAATATGTTCAATTAGCCAGTGGCGAACTTTAAATAGGGATAAAGCGAAAAAGACGAGCGAGCCCCAAAATATGGCACCCATACCGACTTGCCAAGAGTAGCCCATGGCACCACACATGCCATAGGCAAAGAAGACATTTAGTCCCATTGCTGGTGCAAGTGCTATTGGTAAGTTAGCAAATAGGCCCATTAAAATCGTTGCCAACGCAGTAATTATACAAGTTAGTACAAATACCGCAGATTTATCCATACCGGTTGCAGATAGAATCGATGGATTAACAAAGATGATGTAAACCATTGTTAGGAAGGTGGTACAACCAGCAATAATTTCAGTACCGACAGTTGTCTTTTTTTCTTTCAATTGAAACAGTTTTTCGAATATTGAATTCATAAGTTAAGGCCTAATTGGATTGATAAGTAATCATAAATGTTGATAAACAGTGCTAGCTTTTTTACCAAAAAGTAAAAATAAAAAAGATGAGGAGTTGTAGCTCCACATCTTCAGAGGTGTTACCGCATTATTATTGCCAGTTATTTATTTTGGTCAAGCGTTATTCTGGCTATACTGTATTACAATGCACCAGAATTGAGTTTATTTAACGTAATTTTTACTTTCAAAATTCTGTGGCTTTCTATTTCGGCTACTTCAAATAAATAATCGCCAATTTGAATGGTTTCGCCAACATTGAGTAAATGTTGTGCTTTTTCCATTAATAGTCCTGCCAAAGTATGATATTCACGCTTATCATCAATAGGAATAGGGACAAAGCGTACTAGCTCTTCAACAGGAATATAGCCGTTAGCAATCCAGCTGTTATCATCTAAACATTGAATATCATGTTTAGCATCAATTTCCTCTTCTTCTGTTGGGAAATCGCCGGCAATGGTTTCGATAATATCGGTTACCGAAACAACCCCTTGCATTGAACCAAACTCATCAACCACAAAGGCAAAATGGGTTTTGGCTTTTTTAAATTGTTCTAAGGCAACCAGTAACGATACCGTTTCAGGGAAGATCAACGGTTGTTTGATAAGCGAATGAATATCGATTGGCTTTTCGCTTTGGAGTATGTCTTTTAAAAGATCATTAACTTGGATGATGCCTAATGGTTCATCAATCGAGTCATTATCCGTGACTACTAAGCGTGAATGAGGATTATCAAAGATTTCTTTTATGATGACATCTCGATTATCATTAATATTAACCATATCAACATCAAGCCTAGATGTCATGATACTACTGACGGAACGTTGCGCTAGGCCAAGCACTCGCTCAACCATGCTTAGTTCTTGATGATTAAATACCGAGACTTTTTTATTGGCATCTGACACCACATCAATGGTGTGGGTATCGGGATCTTCTTCTGCATCACCTTTTAATAGGTGTAAAATTGCTTCGGCAGTGCGTTCACGTAATGGTTTTTTATTTAATGCTTTGCGCCGGTTAAAAATAGCTAATTGGTTGAAAAACTCAATCATAATTGAGAATCCAATTGCGGCATATAGGTAACCTTTTGGAATCATAAAACCAAAACCTTCGGCAACTAGGCTAAAGCCAATCATTAATAAAAAGCTCAAGCAGAGAATGACAATCGTTGGGTGAGCGTTGACAAAATTAGCCAATGGTTTACTTGCCACCATCATAATGCCAATGGCGATGCAAACAGCAATAATCATCACAGGAATATGTTCAACCATTCCCACAGCGGTAATCACCGAATCAAGTGAGAACACCGCATCAAGTACGACTATTTGGGCTACAACAGTCCAAAAGTGAGAAGTTTTTTTCGGTTTTCCGTCTTCGTGTGACGCACCTTCAAGGCGCTCATTGAGCTCCATTGTGGCTTTAAATAGTAAAAATATCCCCCCGATTAACATAATCAGTTGGCGTGCATTAAAGCTGATTCCAGATATTGAAAATAATGGTGTAGTGAGTGTAACTAACCAACCCGTGAACATTAATAATAACACTCGGGTAATTAATGCAAAGGCAAGGCCTGTAATGCGGGCTTTGTCTCGTTGATGGGGTGGAAGTTTCTCGGCAAGAATGGCAATAAAAACAATGTTATCAATACCAAGGACGATTTCAAGTACAACCAGAGTGGATAAGCCAATCCAGATTGTAGGATCCATGATCCATTCCATATGTCAGGTGATTACCTCTAATAAATACAGCACATGCTGCCCAGTAATTCTGTCTGTAATTGGCTAAATAATCAATAAAATATTTGTAAATTTGTGTATTTTGTCAAAAACTTTCAGGAAAGCATGTGTTTTAGTATAAAATCAGCTTCGCCAAAACGTTGGGGTGAATAAAACTAATAAAGTAAATATTTCTAATCGGCCAAATAACATATCAACCACCATCACCCATTTAACGATATTACTGACGTTAGCAAAGTTATCACTGACGCTACCGAGACCAACACCTAAGTTATTGAGTGATGAGGCCACAATATAAAAAGAGTCAGTGGCATCAATACTTGTTGCCATAATAATAAATAGGCTAACTAAAAACACTAAAGTATAGGCCGAAAAAAAGCCCCAAACTGCTTCGATAATTCGTTCTGGAACCACTCGATTATTTAATTTTAAAGTATAGATGGCATTGGGGTGAATTAAGCGTTTAAGTTCGCGGGATCCTTGCATAAATAAAAGTAGTACGCGAACCACTTTTAAACCACCACCTGTTGAACCTGCACAGCCACCAATAAATGATGCGCATAACAAAAAGATGGGTAATGATGATGGCCATGTATTGATATCATCCACAGTAAAACCAACGGTGGCAACTATCGAGACAACTTGTAATACTATCTTATCTATACTGAGTTTTCGTTCTGATTGGTAAAAATAAATACCAAATGCACAGATTGCAATTAGCACAACGAGAATAAAGATGAACGTTCTAAATTCTTGATCTCGCCAGTAAACCTTAATAGAAAACCCATTTAATGCGGCAAAATGTAGAGCAAAGTTACAACCTGATAAGATTAAAAACAGGGTGATAATGTAATTGATTGTAGCACTATTAAAATAAGCAAGGTTATTGTCATGCGTTGAAAATCCACCCATCGATATTGTTGAAAAGCTATGTGAAATGGCATCAAAGGCATTCATTCCAGCTGCCCATAAACAAACAGCACAAAGCGTGGTCAGTAAAATATAAATTGACCAAAGTGTTTTAGCCGTTTCGGCAATACGAGGGCGCATTTTGCTATCTTTTTGTGGACCGGGAATCTCTGCTCGGTAAAGTTGCATTCCCCCAACACCCAATAATGGTAAAATGGCGACAGCTAAAACGATAATCCCCATACCACCAAGCCATTGTAGTAATTGCCGATAAAAAAGCAGGGCTTTAGGTAGGTGATCTAATTTAACGATGGTTGTTGCGCCAGTTGTTGTTAGGCTTGAGAATGATTCAAAAAAGGCGTTAGTTAAATTTAAATTAATATGTGTGTCAAAAATAAACGGAAATGCGCCGATTGTACCTAACACCACCCAAAATAGTACGACGATAAAAAAGCCTTCACGCGTGCTCAGTTCATGGCGATGGTGGCGATTTGGTAGCCATAATAAACAGCCTAATATCAATGCGGCAAAAAACGATCGCACAAAGATGGCACCAGCACCATCACGATAGATTAAAGCAACAAGTGCTGGTAGCAACATAAATACCGATAACAGGGCAATTAATAACCCGATAATTCGCAGGATTGAACGCCAATGCATCATGATAAACGTCTCTATTTAAAACCACGAGACGTTTTGATAAGATCATAAGCGGCTTGGATTTCTTGCGCACGTTTTTTAGCTGCTTCTAGCATCTCTTTAGGTAAGCCCTTTGAAACTAATTTATCTGGATGATGTTCATTCATTAATTTTCGATAAGCCCTTTTGATTTCGGGAATTTCGTCTGTAGATTTAACGCCTAATATTTTGTAAGCATTTTGTAGATCTGATTGTGATGAGCGATTTTGGTAACCGCCATAGTTATTATTATTGCGTTGATATTGATCATATTGGTGCTGGCTACGTTGATTTTGTTGGTAGCTGTAATTATTTTGGTGGAAATGGTAACTGCCCATCATCATTTGGATATATAGTGCCATTTTTTGGTGAGAAATATTTAATTCATCTGCCACTATCAACAGGATTTGTTGTTCTTTATCATCCAACACACCATCGACTAATGCTGCTTGAATCAACTGTTCACAAAAAATATTTAATACGTTGCGTCTAAAACGGTATTGAGTGTAAAGCTCTTGAAGGCGTGATCGTAGCGGGTAATTACTGGCCTTGCCACGATTAAATGAGTCTTGGGCAAGTTTTCGGCTGCTACTATTAAGTTGTAGCCTATCCATAAATTGGCTTGCAAGATTTATATCATCTTGTGTGACAACGCCTTTCGCTTTACTTAAATGGCCTAGCACTTCAAAAACCACCGTTAAGTAAAGTTCTGGATTTGCTTTGGTTTTTTGTTCGGTTAATTTATTACAAAAAGTTTGGTAAAGCATTGGTCCAACAAATAGCCCTAGTATAAAGCCCCACCCCGTTTTTAATATAAGGCTTAATACAAAGCCGGTAATTATTGCCCAGATAAAAGACATTATTTGTTCACCTCAATTCGATCTATTTTTTGTAAACCCCGTGGTAAGGTGCTTCCTTTACGTGCACGTTCAGCCCTAAATTTTTGTAAATCAACAGGGTTTAACGTAAGTTTGCGTTTACCGACATATAAGGTTATCGATGTTTCTGGTGTAATTAATAGTAGATAAGCAAGGCTATCATCAGCACCTGCAAGAGATACAATTTTATTCCCTTTGCCTTTAGCCAGTTCAGGTAGATCTTTTACAGGAAAGATAAGCATTCGCCCAGCTTGAGTAATAGATAATAGTAAGCTATCTTCAGATGTAATTTCAATTGGTGCAAGTATTTTTGCCTCTTTCGGTAAATTGATAATCGCCTTACCATTACGATTACGAGCAACTAAATCACTAAATTTACAAATAAAGCCATATCCAGCGCTTGAAGCAAGTAATAATTTTTGATTATCCTCTTGACTCATCACTACATGTTCAACCGTTGCGTTAGCGGGGAGCGCTAATTTGCCCGTTAATGGTTCACCTTGGCTTCTAGCCGATGGTAATGTGTTTGGCTCGATAGCGTAACTGCGACCGGTTGAATCGAAAAAGATAACGGGTTGATTGCTTTTACCTTTAGCGGCTGCTTTAAAATTATCACCTGCTTTATAGCTTAAACCAGCAGGATCGATATCGTGACCTTTTGCCGTTCTTACCCAGCCCATTTCGGATAAAATCACGGTAACAGGCTCTGATGGTGTTAATTCTTGCTCACTCATTGCTTTTGCTTCACTACGTTGAACCATGGGTGAGCGACGTTTGTCACCATATTTTTCGGCATCTTCTTGTAACTCTTTTTTGATAAGGTTGCTCAGTTTTTTAGGCGAAGATAACAAGGCTTGCAAGTGATCGCGCTCTTTTGCAAGATCACTCTGTTCGCCTTTAATGCGCACTTCTTCAAGTTTGGCTAATTGGCGTAGTTTTAGTTCTAAAATTGCCTCGGCTTGAATGTCGGTTAAGGCAAAACGGTTAATCAGCTCTTTTTTAGGCTCATCTTCATGGCGAATAATTTCAATCACTTCGTCAATATTCAAAAATGCAATCAATAAACCATCAAGAATGTGCAGTCTTTTTAATATTTTATCTAAACGATAATTTAAGCGACGCGTAACAGTGTTTTTACGATACTCTAGCCATTCAGTAAGAATCTCAACTAATCCTTTTACTGATGGGCGATTATCTAGCCCAATCATGTTCATATTAACGCGGTAGCTTTTTTCGAGATCGGTTGTTGCAAATAGATGATTCATCACTTGCTCTAAATCCACCCGATTTGAACGAGGCACAATCACTAGGCGCGTTGGGTTTTCATGATCGGACTCATCTCTTAAATCTTCAATTAAAGGCAGTTTTTTGGCACGCATTTGCGAGGCAATTTGTTCTAAGATTTTAGCCCCTGAAACTTGATGAGGTAGATCAGTAATGACAATATCACCATCTTCTTTTTTCCAAACAGCACGCATGCGAATTGACCCGCGTCCTGTTTTGTAGATTTTTGCAATGTCTTCTGATGAAGTAATAATCTCAGCATCGGTTGGGAAATCAGGCCCTGGTATGTGAGCCATCACTTCACTAAGGGTCGCATTAGGATTATCAGCAAGCATAATAGCCGCATTGGCAACTTCACGAATATTATGTGGCGGAATATCCGTTGCCATCCCTACGGCAATACCTGTTGTGCCATTTAATAAGATATTTGGCAATCTAGCTGGTAACATTTTAGGTTCTTGCAAGGTACCATCAAAATTGGGGGTATAATCAACAGTTCCTTGGCCTAATTCACCTAATAATAATTCAGCATATTTAGATAAACGCGATTCAGTATAGCGCATGGCAGCAAATGATTTGGGATCATCAGGTGCCCCCCAGTTACCTTGTCCATCAACCAATGGATAACGATAAGAGAAGGGTTGTGCCATAAGTACCATGGCTTCATAACATGCGCTATCGCCGTGTGGATGATATTTACCAAGCACATCCCCAACGGTGCGTGCTGATTTTTTGAATTTAGCTTGTGCATTAAGCCCTAATTCGGACATGGCATAAACAATGCGTCGTTGCACGGGTTTCAAACCGTCACCAATAAATGGCAATGCACGATCCATAATGACATACATCGAGTAGTTCAGATAGGCACTTTCGGTAAATGTTCGTAGTGACTGGATTTCTACTCCGTCATGAGTTATCTCACTCATTATTGTTCCTCTAAATCATTCTTTATATTAGACATCAAGTTCAACTTGATCGCCTTTCTCTTGTAACCATTCTCGGCGATCTTCTGAGCGCTTTTTGGCAAGTAACATGTCCATTAATGCCATAGTCTGCTCTGTATCATCAAGCGATAACTGTACTAAACGGCGTGTATTTGGATCCATTGTCGTTTCTCGTAGTTGCAGAGGGTTCATTTCCCCTAAACCTTTAAAACGTTGTACATTTGGCTTACCTTTTTTGCGTTTAAGTTGCTCTAAAATACCTTCTTTTTCTTCTTCATCAAGCGCGTAATAAACTTCTTTACCCAAATCAATACGATAAAGTGGTGGCATCGCAACAAAGACATGCCCATGTTCAACCATAGCGCGGAAATGACGAACAAATAAAGCACAAAGCAAGGTGGCAATGTGTAATCCATCAGAGTCAGCATCGGCTAAAATACAGATTTTGCCATAACGTAGCTGGCTCAAATCATCGCTGTCAGGATCAATACCGATAGCAACCGAAATATCATGGATTTCTTGTGACCCTAATACTTCATCAGATGATACTTCCCAAGTATTTAAAATCTTACCTTTAAGTGGCATAATGGCTTGGTATTCACGGTCTCGAGCTTGTTTGGCTGAACCACCAGCAGAATCTCCTTCCACTAAAAAAAGCTCAGTACGGCTTAAATCTTGAGATGAACAATCCGCCAATTTACCCGGTAAAGCAGGGCCACTGGTCAATTTTTTGCGGATGACTTTTTTAGATGCCTTTAAACGTTTTTGCGCACTCGAAATGACCATTTCGGCTAGTAATTCGGCTAATTGTACATTTTGATTTAGCCAAAGACTAAATGCATCTTTCACAATAGCCGAAACAAAAGCCGCACATTGCCGTGAAGATAAGCGCTCTTTAGTTTGACCTGCAAATTGTGGCTCTTGCATTTTGACCGAAATCACATAAGCACAACGTTCCCAAATATCATCGGCGGTTAATTTTAAGCCTCGTGGTAATAAATTGCGGAATTCACAAAACTCACGCATAGCATCTAACAATCCTTGGCGTAAACCATTAACATGTGTACCGCCTTGAACGGTTGGGATTAAGTTAACGTAACTTTCGGTCAATAGATCTCCACCTTCGGGTAACCAAAGTAGCGCCCATTCTACCGCTTCCGTTTCACCAATATGGTTGCCAGTAAAGGGGGTATCGGGTAATAGTGAGTAACCACTAACAGATTCCATTAAATAGTCTTTTAGACCGTCTTGATAACACCAACGTTGCTCAGTATTGTTAATTTTATCTTTAAAGATAATTTCAAGCCCTGGGCAAAGCACTGCTTTGGCTTTTAATAAATGAGACAATCGAGGAACAGAAAATCTTGGTGAATCAAAATATTTTTCGTCTGGCCAAAAATGGACTTTGGTGCCTGTATTACGGCGCCCACAAGTGCCAGTAACGTGTAGATCCTCAACTTTGTTGCCATTTTCAAACGCGATTTCATACACTTGCCCGTCACGATGAACAGTAACATCAACGCGTTTTGATAATGCATTGACAACTGAAATGCCGACACCGTGTAAACCGCCCGAAAATTGGTAATTCTTGTTAGAAAATTTACCACCAGCGTGTAAACGACAAAGTAATAGCTCAACGGCTGGCACGCCTTCTTCTGGGTGAATATCAACAGGCATACCTCGACCATCGTCGATAACTTCTAATGAGTTATCTTCATAAAGTGTCACTTTGATTTTACGAGCATGGCCAGCGATCGCTTCATCAACACTATTATCAATGACTTCTTGCCCTAAATGATTTGGACGACTTGTGTCAGTGTACATTCCAGGGCGATGGCGAACAGGATCAAGGCCTTTTAATACTTCAATATCAACGGCGTTATAAGTGGGTTGTGGCATAATGTTTCTATTTATCCGAATAAATGGGCTTATTATAACAACCTTTCATAAATAAGACCAAGGTCAATGGTAAAGGTAGTTAATCAAATCATCATCAAATCTAATAAACTTAAATAGACAACGTTAAGTTATAAAATTTATTAATAAATAAGAAAAATATTGCTAATAAAATAGACAAAAGCATTTATAATCCAATTTAACTATCATTATTTAATGGCACAAGTTTGAGGCGTTAATATCAATGATTGTTAATAAAATACTAATATGAATATATGGGAAGGAAATAAAAATGTTAAAAATAATCACTTACCAGCGGTGGCAGTCAAGCTATAATTATCAGTATCTTGTTATTTTATTTTTTGTTTCAACATTTTCTTCTGTATGTGTTTTACTTAAATCGTATTGTTATAACGTAAAGGCGATATTGCGTCATTTTATATTAAGCCTATTTTTAATTACGTGCCATATTCATTATGCCAGTGCATTATCAGCCACAACAACACAAGTGATACATGGGAGCGCTCCCTATCTTACTTTTGATGGTGGTGTCACCAAAGGCAATATTCAAGCGCTATTAGGCATCAGACTATCCGATGGGCGTGAGTATGTGCCTAAAAATGGGGAGTCAAATTTCTATCCAAATGCTAAGGCTGTGGATAATTATTATACAATTGAGTTGCCGAGTAATGCAGATTCGTTTGATGGTATTCAAACATTAGTCCCCATTCCCAAGATGGACAATTATTCAGTTATTGAATTAAGCAAGATAATCGGTGGCAATAATTTGTTGGATGATGATGGGGATAGTTATGGCAATATAACAGGTACTTTAGATGCTTTTTTGTATGATCGAAATAGTGATTATCTTACCCGTATCGTTAAGAGCCATTCTACAGATAAATTAGACCTTTGCTCTTTGTATGTGTTAACACTTTCCATAGATGATGCTCAACTGTCAACTCAATATGGCATACCAAAGGCAAGGGATTTCGATCATGTGAGTCAAACTTACTATTTAAAAGCGAAAAATGGAGTGCGCACTTGTTATGCAAGCCCACCAGCTAGATATGGTGGTGGGGAGGGGCCAAACTGGGTGCGAGGGTTAGGTTTTCTGGTGGTAAATAGCCATATTCCAGAGGAAAACTTTCCGACAACGGGTTCAAATGGGCTCAGTTTTCATTTAGGGTTAGGCGGTGTCACGCCAGAACAGGTCATTGATGCTAATGGCACAACCGTTTCAGCCGTCAGTGGTAGTAACTCAGCGACATTATTATTAAGCACTGAAAACAGTGAGTTAAAAATAACGTTAAAGGGGCCAAGTAAAGCCTCGGATAAAAAGAAATTTAGTCCCTCATTATTTAAACTTTACGCCGACAGTAACCACAGCCAGTTATTGTATAGCTTTAAGATAGAACGTTGGTATCTAGCAAATCCAGATGATTCTGGTGACGGCTCTTATGATGAGGCTCAAATATTCTGCGATAGTTTAGGAAGTCGTTATCGTATACCGAGTGTTGGGGACTACACCAATGCGAATAGCTCTGATTGGCATTGGGGGGTGCCAGGGCAAGGAAATTATAACCTTCGCCAAGTTAGCTACAAAAGTGGTGAAAGGTGGATAGGGGGGTTATTTAATGAGTGGGGTGATTTTACTTATGGGTCGGGTAGAGGCGACGATTGGCTCGATGATGAATATTGGGCTGCTGATAAGTTTGGTGTTGATTCATCTGGAGGTGTTCGTTTAAATAATGGCCCTTATGCTTACGCTATAACGGCATGTGTAACGCCTTAAAAAGAGAGGGGTTACGTTGCTGAAATTAACATCACTATTGACGGCGTGAGCCGTCAAGTTTAGTAAACTACACATAAGATCTGTTATTTTATAAAGGAATAATAAAAGTCTTTCATATTAATGGATTATATTTAAAAAAACTGTTGAGAAAGATGGACAGTGACCTCGATACTAGTAAACATTAGTGGCTAATTTATTTCCGTTTTAGTTTATTTATTCACCTTTTAGTATTATTATCAACTGATCCCATATAAATATCAGGGAAACATGTGAGTAAATTAAAAAATAAAATAAGTCGATACACTTTTTCACAAAAAACAATAACAATCAGTGACGTAGTAGCAATAACCAGTAAAATACAACTGCCCTTTACCGACGCCAAATCTGACATCGTAGTTACTCATAGCCCAGTTTTTCATCCTCACCCTATTCATAAAGAAAAGATTATTTATAGCGCTTGTTTGGTTAACTGTGGTAGCCGTTGTCCTTTAAAAGTTCATGTCAAAAACGATATTATTACTAAAATATCTTCAGAAGATGGCATTAATGATGCCGTTTTTGGCCTGCATCAAATCCGCCCTTGCCTTCGCGGCAGAGCAGTTCGTTGGCGAACTTATGATCCTGCGCGCTTAAAGTATCCAATGCTACGAATTGGTAAACGTGGTGAAGGTAAATTTAAACGTATTTCTTGGCATGAAGCGATTAATTTACTTGCAAATAAACTTAAATATACGATTAATCAATATGGCAATGAAGCAATTTATTATCAGTATGGATCAGGAACAACGGGCGCTAATCTTTCAGGGCGTAATGCATGTAAGCGTTTTTTAAGTATCATTGGTGGTCATTTAAATTACCATGGTGATTATTCAAGCGGGCAGATTTCAGCTATTCGGCCTTATTTGTTTGGTCATGCTAAAGAATCCTTACTGGATCAGATCAAGCATTCTGATTTAGTGGTTATGTTTGGACATAACATTGCCGAAACTCGAATGTCAGGCGGTGGGCAAGTTACCGAGCTTTTTCATGCGTTAGCGCAAAGTCATGCAAGGGTGATTATTATTGATCCTCGTCGTAGTGAAAGTGTCGTTGCGTATAATGCTGAGTGGATCCCGATTATTCCCGGCACTGATGCGGCATTAGTTGCGGCAATAGGCTATACATTACTTGAGCAAGATCGTATTGATGAGGATATGCTTAATCAATACTGTATTGGGTGGAATGCCGATTCTTTGCCTGATAGTGCACCGCCTTATAGTGATTATAAATCTTACCTTTTAGGTTTAGGCTATGACAGAACACCTAAAACACCAGAATGGGCAGCCAAAAAAACAGGTATTTCAGCAACACAAATTCGTAAACTCGCAATAGATATTGTTGATGCTAAAGCTGCTTGGATTTCGCAAGGTTATGGTGTGCAACGTTGGCAAAATGGTGAACATACTGCGCGAGCCATTATGATCTTACCAATTATTACGGGGCAATTTGGTAAACCTGGCACTAACATTGGAACTTGGGGCGGGAGCGTTGTTTATCCTATACCTAACTTTAATTTACCTAATCCAATAAAAACCAGTATTCCTTTCTTTTTGTGGACGAAAGCGATTGAAGATGGACCAAGCATGACTGCTAAAAATGCCTACCTTAAAGGTAAAGATAAATTGGATGTGGGGATCAAATTTATCTGGAATTATGCGGGTAATGTACTGGGAAATCAACATTCAGATCTCAATCGTACTCACCAGATTTTGCAAGATGAGTCAAAATGTGAATTTATTCTTGTTTGGGATACACATATGACAGCATCAGCTAAGTATGCTGATTTATTATTACCCGACGTGTCATCGGTTGAGAATAATGACTTGATTAATAACTCTTATTCATCTGGGGCATATTGTTACCTTATCCGTATGCAAAATGCTATTAAACCGCTTTGGGAAAGTCGTCCTGTTTATGATGTATTAAGCGAATTGTCTGAGAAAATGGGAGTAAAAGACCAATTTACCCAAGGCCGTACTCAAGAGCAGTGGATAGCGTATTGTTATGAACAATTACGAAAACGTGATCCGCATTTACCGCCTTTTGCTGATACTGATGGCATGGGGGTTATCGATCGCAAACTTGCCGATAGTGATAGCCAAATTGGATTAAAAGCTTTTAGAGATGATCCCATTAAAAATCCATTAACTACCCCGTCAGGAAAAATAGAAATCTATTCAGAAACGTTAGCGAACATTGCCAATGAATGGGAACTTGATGCGCAAGATGTGCTGTATCCTATTCCTGCCTATTTACCAGCGATTGAAGGCAGTGAAGATAAATCTAAACGTCAACAATATCCGTTGCAACTTATTGGATTTCATACCAAAGGGCAATGCCATTCTACTTACAGTAATTTGCCACAATTGCGTGAAGCTGTCGCTAACCGTATTTGGATTAATCCATTTGATGCCGAACAACGGCAAATAAAACATGGACAATTAGTTGAAGTTTATAACGATCGTGGTCGGTTGCATATTGTCGCTAAAGTTACGCCAAGGATATTACCTGGTGTTGTTGCGATTCCCCAAGGAATGTGGGCAAAAAATAATGCTGCAGGGATTGATATTGGCGGTTGCATTAATCGTTTAACATCATTGCGTCCAACGGTGCTTGCTAAAGCAAATCCACAGCATACCAACTTGGTTGATGTCAAACTGGTATCGGATACGTGTTTCGCGTTATAAATAAAAGGACGGATAATAAAAATGCAATATGGATTTTATATTGATTCTTCAAAATGCACGGGTTGTAAAACTTGCCAAGTGAGTTGTAAAGATGAAAAAGATAGTGCTTTAGGCGTCCGTTTTCGCCGTGTTTATGAATATGGTGGTGGTGGTTGGCAGCTAGTTGATAATCTTTGGCAAAATGATACTTTTACCTATTATTTGTCTATCGCATGTAATCATTGCGAACAACCTGCTTGTGTGCAGAGTTGCCCAACGGGGGCAATGCATAAACGTTCAAAAGATGGCTTAGTGGTTGTTAATCAAGACATTTGCATGGGGTGCCGAAATTGTGAAACCCACTGTCCATATGGAGCACCACAATTTGATTATCAAAAAAAGGTCATGTCAAAATGTGATGGTTGTTATGAACGTGTTGTCGAGGGATTAAAGCCTGTTTGTGTTGAGTCATGCCCACAGCGAGCTTTAGATTTTGATGAAATTGAAACACTACGCCAGCACTATGGCGAACAATGCGATATTGCGCCACTACCAAGCTCACAGCTCACTAAGCCCAATATTGTAATAAAACCCCATGCACAAGCTAAGATGTCTGGCGATACCTTAGGTAAAATACTTAATCCTGAAGAAGTATAAGTAATATGTCATAATTACCACGGGTTTTTTTGGGGGGGTATCAGTGTAACTAACTGATAGAATCGTTCTAAGGAGATATTTATTTGGATAAGTTAGTTTCTATCACATTAGCCAAACTACTTGGTATGTTTCTTTATTATCCACCCAATAGTAAAGTTACTGCATCATTAACGCCGGCCTTATTACATATTAACCATTTAGCTCCATGGAAAGATTCTATCCTTATTTATGAGCAGTGCCATATATTAGTTAATCAAATTGATAATCCAGACCTTAATTATCAATTTTCACTATTATTTGAAGGACAGGGAACAATGCCTGTACCTCCGTGGGGTTCATTTTATTTGGATAAAGAAAACCTATTGCTAGGAAAATCACTAGAAAGCTATCGTCAATTTCTGCAACAACATGGGGTAAAACTCAATACAGGAATAAACGAGCCAGAAGATCAATTTGGATTAATGCTTATGGCATACGCCATGTTGTTGGAAAATAATCACCATGTAACAGCAAAACAATTAATTGATGAACATTTGTTAAGTTGGTCATCAACCTATTTAAAAAAGCTACAGAAAAGCCAGATTAGCCCATTTTATCAAGCGTTAGCGGTAATTGCTGAGCAATATTTACACATGCTGTGATTAACATCTTGTGCAAACCGATTCAATCTAATGTGGTTATTTTGGGTCAATATTCATTGGCATCACTCATTGGGTATAACTTGCCATACCGTAACATTGCAGCTTTTAGCGTAATGGGTATAATCGCTATTATGATTTATTTAGAATAGATATTATTAATGTTAGCTTATTTACAACTCATGCGATTGGATAAGCCAATTGGGTCATTGCTTTTACTCTGGCCCACACTTTGGGCTATTTGGCTTACGGGTCATCCATCTACTTATATTACTATTATTTTTGTGCTTGGCGTGTTTGTTATGCGCTCGGCAGGTTGTGTCGTGAATGATTATGCCGATCGCCATTTTGATGCACACGTTGAGCGAACAAAAAACCGCCCCCTTGCTCGTGGTACTTTAACCGAAAAAAACGCACTATGGACGCTATTGGTCTTATTACTGATAGCGCTTTGTTTATTGTTAAATTTAAATAAGCTGTCATGGCTAATTGCTTGCTTTGCGTTACTTACCGCACTCATTTACCCTTTCATGAAGCGTTACACCCATTTACCACAAGTCACCTTAGGCATCGCATTTAGTTGGAGTATTCCGATGGTATATGCAGCAACCATTGAACAGTTCCCCTTAACGTGCTGGATACTTTTCTTGACTAATATCTGTTGGACAATTGCTTACGATACCCAATATGCGATGGTAGATCGTAATGATGATATAAAAATTGGCATCAAATCCACGGCTATTTTATTTGGCAATTATGATAAATTAATTATTGGATTATTACAGATAATATCTGTTATTGGCTTGTTATTTATTGGTTTAATCAATCAGTTATCGCTGATATTTTATATGGCTGTATTATTGGTTATAGGACTATTTATTTACCAACAATGGCTCATAAAAAACCGAGATAGAAACAAATGTTTTAGTGCCTTTATGAATAATAATTATGTTGGTTTTATTATTTTTTTAGGTTTGTTGTTTGCTTGACAATGAGCCGTAAACTAGATCGCTCGTGAACAGAGGTTAACAAGTGCAGTATAAATTACTTAAAAACTTTAATAAAATCAATATGTTTTCTGACGGTTTTTTTAGTGCAAAATACCTTATTTAGTCTATTTAGCGTTGTGTGAGAGTACGGCATTTTGCACCAAATCTGCTAAATCAGGCATGATAACACTAGCTTGTTTTATTAATAAAAACTAAAATGCCCGACACACCACCATCTTAGAACAGTAACATCACTAAACAATAAAGGAAGCCGTTGATTTTTTTTTAAAAGCTAAAATAAAAACTTCAATAAAATCAATAGGTTTTCTGACTGTTTTTTAGTGCAAATGCCTTGTTTAGTCTATTTAGCGTTGTGTGAGAGTACAGCATTTTGCACCAAATCTGCTAAATCGGGAGTGATAATACTAGCTTGTTTTATTGATAAAAACTAAAATGCCCGACACACCACCATCTTAGAACAGTAACATCACTAAACAATAAAGGAAGTCGTTGATTTTTTTAAAAAAGCCAAAATAAAAACTTCAATAAAATCAATGGTTTTTCTGACTGTTTTTAGTGCAAAATATCTTGCTTAGGCTATCTAGCGTTATGTGAGAGTACAGCATTTTGCACCAAATCTGCTAAATCAGGCATGATAACACTAGCTTGGTTTATTAATAAAAACTAAAATGCCCGACACACCACCATCTTAGAACAGTAACATCACTAAACAATAAAGGAAGTCGTTGATTTTTTTAAAAAAGCCAAAATAAAAACTTCAATAAAATCAATAGGTTTTCTGACAGTTTTTTAGTGCAAATGCCTTGTTTTCAACTGGCCAACCTATTAGCCTTGCTCTGCAAGCGTTGCTTGGACAATCCGCAATGCATCAAAAGTTTCTTTAACATCGTGTACACGAATAATTTGGGCTCCTTTCATGGCTGCAATCACGGCACATGAAACACTGCCGAGAGTACGTTCTTGTGGCGGTACATTTAATACTTGCCCAATCATCGATTTTCGAGACATGCCAACCAATAAGGGTAAGTTGAAATGATGGAACTTTTCAAGCATTGCTAATAGGCGGTAATTATGGGCTAGCGTTTTGCCAAATCCAAAACCAGGATCGAGTATGATTTTTTCTCGAACAATACCGGCATTTAAGCAACGATCTATATGCTTTGCAAAAAATAGGTCGACTTCTTGATATATGTCTTGCTGGTAGTGTGGTGCATTTTGCATGGTTTTAGGATCGCCTTGCATGTGCATAATGCAAACAGGTAACCCTGTTTGTGCAGCGGCTTCAATAGCACTAGGCTCTGTAAGGGCTCGAATATCATTGATTAGGTGAGCGCCTGCTTTAGCAGATTCTGTCATGACTTGTGGTTTTGAGGTATCAACCGATATCCAGACATCAAAATAACGAGCAATTTTTTCAACGAGTGGGATAACACGGTTAAGCTCTTCATCAACGGAAACCTCGGTTGCACCTGGGCGTGTTGATTCGCCACCTACGTCAATAAATGTTGCTCCAGCTTGAATCATGCTATCAACCCGGCGCATGGCATCATCAAGATTGTTATAAGTCCCACCGTCAGAAAACGAGTCTGGCGTCATATTTATAATGCCCATAACTTGTGGGAATGAAAGATCCATCACTTGATTTTTAAAATGTATTTCCATGATTAAAAGCCTTATATGGTTAGTGTTAATAATGCAATAATTTAAATGGCATTGAGACTTATCATCTATTTTTATTTTACCGATAAAAAACGCGCCGTAGCGCGTTATATTTTATTTGAGCTTATTAACCTTTTGATTGAGGCGGTATGTCGCTTCCTTCATTGGGTATTTTGCTTGCTGCATGTTCGTCACTTTCAGTCCAATCATCAGGCGCTGTAATCGGGCGACGAGCAATTAAATCTGCAACTTGTTTTGCTCCAATGGTTTCATACTTCATTAGCGCATCTTTCATTGCATGAAGGATATCGATATTGTCAGTTAATATTTGACGAGCTCGTTGATAATTACGATCGATAATGGCTTTGACTTCTTCGTCGATAATTCTCGCTGTTTCGTCAGAAATATCTTTCGGTCGGCCGTATGAATTATCATCATTTTCGTAAAATAATGGGCCTAAGCGTTCAGAAAACCCCCATTGTGTTACCATTGCTCGTGCATATTGTGTGGCAACTTTTATATCATTTGAGGCACCAGTAGAAATTTTATTGGCACCGTAGATGAGTTCTTCTGCAAGTCGTCCTCCATAAAGAGTTGCAATATCGCCTTCCAGTTTTTCGCGACTTTCACTAACTCGATCGCCTTCAGGTAGGAAGAAAGTGACACCCAGTGCGCGCCCACGTGGAATAATGGTGACTTTATGGATAGGATCATGATCAGGCATTAAGTAGCCAATAATGGCATGTCCTGCTTCATGATAAGCGGTTGAAATAAGTTGCTCTTGAGTCATGGTTAATGAACGTCTTTCCGTGCCCATGTTAATCTTATCTTTAGCCTCTTCAAATTCATCCATTGTGACCACACGCTTATTGCGACGCGCAGCAAATAAAGCCGCTTCATTGACTAAATTCGCTAATTCTGCACCAGAATAACCCGGTGTTCCACGCGCTAGTACCGATAAATCAACATCAGATCCTAGAGGCACTTTACGCACATGCACTGCAAGAATTTGTTCTCGGCCTTTCATATCTGGTAAGCCAATTTGTACTTGGCGGTCAAAACGACCTGGACGGAGTAAGGCTGGATCTAAAATATCGGCTCGGTTGGTTGCTGCAATGATAATGATGCCACTATTGGCTTCAAAACCATCCATTTCAACTAGCATTTGGTTTAATGTTTGTTCACGTTCATCATGCCCGCCCATTGAACCTGCGCCACGTTTTCGGCCTACAGCGTCAATTTCGTCAATAAAGATGATACAAGGCGCATGTTTGCGAGCTTGTTCAAATAGATCTCGGACACGTGATGCCCCCACACCAACAAACATTTCAACAAAGTCTGAACCTGACATGCTGAAAAAAGGCACCTTGGCTTCGCCAGCGATTGCTTTTGCTAGTAATGTTTTACCTGTACCAGGAGGCCCAACCATTAAAATACCTTTTGGAATTCGTCCACCTAGTTTTTGGTATTTACCTGGATCTCGTAAAAAATCGACCACTTCAGTGACTTCTTGTTTTGCCTCTTCACTGCCCGCAACGTCGATAAATTTGGTCTTAACTTGGTCTGGTGTTAGCATTTTGGCTTTGCTTTTGCCAACTGACATTGGGCCACCTTTACCACCACCTTGCATTTGGCGCATCATAAAGAGCCAGAACCCAATAAGTAAAATGATAGGGAACCAAGAAATAAATATGCTCATTATTAAACTTGGTCTTTCATCAGGTGCACCATAGACAGGTACTTTGTTGGCTAACAAGTCATCCATTAGTTTTTCATCTAAATACGGGATGTAAGTAACGTAGTTGCCTTTATTTTTGGTTGTGGCAATAATTTCACGTCCTTTAATATGCACTTCTTGGAGATTACCAGCTGTGATATCGGAATTAAATTGGGTATAATTGACTTGAGGCCCGCTATTAGATATTGAACTGAATTGATTAAATACAGTAATCAATACTACAGCAATAACTCCCCAGATCAGTAAATTCTTTACCATGTCGTTCAAAAGAAAAACCTCTCATAAAAATTAACAGTTACGACTAAATTTAACGAAGTATGGTACTACAAAATTATACAACTGGCTACTTCATCCCCATTGCAACAATATAAACTTCTCGAGACCTAGCTCGCGAAGCCTCTGGCTTACGAATTTTGACTGTTTTAAACATCAAACGTACTTGTTTTAGGTATTCTTCAAATCCTTCACCTTGAAACACTTTGACAATAAAATTACCATTAGGCGCAAGCACATCTCTACACATCTCTAATGCAAGCTCTACTAAATACATGGCTCTGGGGATGTCAACAGCGGGTTGCCCGCTCATATTTGGCGCCATATCTGACATGACAACCTGAACTTTTTCTTCACCAACTCGTTCGAGCAACGCTTTTAGAACGGCTTCGTCCCGAAAATCACCTTGCAAAAAGTCAACACCTACAATGGGATCCATTGGTAACAAATCACAAGCAATAATGCGACCTTTGTTACCTATAAGTGATGCAACATATTGTGACCAACCACCAGGAGCTGCACCTAAATCAACAACGGTAATACCTGGTTTGAATAATTTGTCACTTTTTTGTATTTCTTCAAGTTTAAACCACGCTCGAGATCGTAGCCCTTTTTTTTGCGCTTGTTGTACAAAGCGATCATTAAAATGCTCATTGAGCCAACGTGTTGAGCTTGCAGAGCGTTTTTTGTTACTCACTGCGAATAAATCCTTAATCTAAAGAGGTCACTTTATTGATTACAAATATATATAAGGGTAGAATAACAAAATTGCAACTTAATATGATAAAAAATTTAATGAATTTATCGAATAAACAAAAACAGTACTTAAAAGGCGAAGCCCATCATTTAAAACCTATTGTCATGATTGGTGCTAACGGGTTTACCGAAGGTGTACTTGCCGAAATTGACAATGCCTTAAATTTCCATGAATTAATTAAAATTAAGGTTTCTGCTGAAGATCGTGAAACTAAAAAGCTTATTTGCGATGCCATTATTCGTGAAACCAAGGCTTTGCCAGTGCAATTGGTGGGTTCTAATTTTACTATTTTTAGACCAAGTGAAGATAAGAAAATCACTTTACCTAAATAAATACGACAACAGGGCTATCAGCCCTGTTTGTTATTTATAATGTATTGAAGATTAGATATATTCCACTTTAATAATATCAAATTCCACATCACCACCTGGCGTTTTAATTTGTACTGTATCGCCATCTTCTTTGCCGATTAAACCTCTAGCAATAGGTGAATTGACTGAAATAAGATTCTGCCTGTAATCTGCCTCATCATCACCTACGATACGATAGGTTGTTTCTTCGTCTGTTTCTACATTGATAACGGTTACTGTTGCACCAAAAATAATACGCCCAGTATTTTTTACTTTTGTTATGTCAATAATTTGTGCTTGTGAAAGTTTGCCTTCAATTTCTTGAATACGGCCTTCACAAAAGCCCTGCTGTTCTCTTGCGGCATGGTATTCAGCATTTTCTTTTAAATCGCCGTGAGCTCTTGCTTCAGCTATGGCGGCTGTTATTTGTGGTCTTTTGACATTTTTGAGCTCTTCAAGTTCGGCTCGTAATAATTCAGCTCCCTTAACCGTCATTGGGATTTGTTTCATCTAGGTATCTCCCGTTTTTACTTATAGTAAATAAAAATAACTCTCCCTTATCTTAATCAAAGAAGGGGAAAGTGAGTTGTTCAGTTATTATTTAAAAATATATAATGAAAGTTTATATCTTAACTGTAAAACCAACTTAACCACAAATCATTTATACGCAATGAGGTGCTATTTTGGTTAAAATCAGTTATCGTAATGCAATTATTCATAGTTCATTATAACAATTAAATTTATTTATGCGACGATTACGATTTTATATCATCATTTTTCTATTCATTTTTTGGCTTTTAGTTTTGTTGTCTTATTTTGTTGTGCAAACCTCTTTTGGCGCTAAAGTAGTTAGTCAGCAATTATCTAGATTAAGTTCTTATACAATTTCAATAGGCAACGTTCATCATTCGTTTTCAAATTTCTATGAATTGGCTTTTGATGAAGTCGTGGTGAGCGATAATAAGCAAGAATTTATTCATATTCCTAAATTAGTGATAGGATTGGATAAAAGCAATCTTTGGCAATTATCCCACTTTAATTATATTACCATTATTAACGGTGTGGTTGCTGATACTCACTTTGGCCACTATGCCTTTTCAAGCAATACGCTAAAATTTGTTAATTCAAACGTTGATGTTCTGGTCAACAATGGAAAAGACAAACTTTCATTCAATAAAATTAATGGGGGCATTCAACCTTTTATTTCATCGGGAGCAGGTCAATATCAATTTGATTTTTCTTCACAAGATGTTTTAGTGAATCAAATTCCAATAAAATCACTACTTATTCAAGGGTTCCATCGCGATGGTGTTACAACGATTACTAATTTAGGTGGAAATATTCATAATGGCTTTTTTGTGAGTAAATTAAAAGTACTTGCTGATAATAGTTTGAATATTGATCAATTAAAGTTACATAATATCAATTTCCAATCAACAGATGACGTGTTTTGGAGCAACTATTCCCATATTTTGCCAAAATTAACTATTAAGCAATTATCAATACTTGAAAGTAGTATACAATTGCCTCATTTTTTAATTGAGAAAGGCAATATTGAAGCAACCAATCTTTGTTATGATGATAAATGGCGTTTTGAGCAAAGTTCTTTTACTTTTAATGCTGATAATGTTGTTTTACATGAGCAGTCATTTTCGTCGGTATTGGTTCAATTATCATCCGATAATCAAGCAGTGACGATTCAAAAAGCGTTAGCGAAATGGAATAAAGGCAGTATAAATTTTTCTGGAAAATGGAAAGATAATGACCTACAGCTAGAGAAATTAACATTAGCCGATATCAATTATGACGTTCCTGAAAAATTTAAGCTACCCGTGTTACCCGATATTTTTAAGCATATTATAGTTGATAAGCTTGATATTTTACAAAGTTTAATAATTAGAAAATACAGTGATTTCCCGTTTAGCCTATATAATTTTCAAGCTTCAGGTTCAAATGTTGTTTTAGCTGAAAATCAAAAATTAGGCATATTTTCAGGCACTGTGTTTTTTAAATCAGAAAAAGGTTCGTTCAATAAAATTGATATTCGTTATCCAGATCTGGTTCTAAAATTTGATTCTCAACATCATGCTTTATTAACTTTTGGCTCTTTAGTTGATAGTGGCATGATAGAATCCCAAGTGGATATTGATCTGTTGCAAAATGAACCGTTATCTTTGAAATTTAATGCATATAATATCACCAGTTCGTTGTTAGAAGACTGGAAATTGGTAAAGCAACCTCCAACAGCGATAAATTATTCAGCTAATTTACATGGACAATTTCGACCATTTAGCTTTGCAGGGGTGTTTTCGACAAACGAGGGAAATGATTATATTATCAATCTTGAGCATTGATTTTTATAAAAGCATCGTTATATAACTGGTTAAGATGTATAAGATGCGCTTTCTATGTGTGTTTGAGCGTGAAAGCTCAACAATTAGTATGATATGAGGGTGTTATTTTGCTTGTAAGATTAGATAAATGGCTTTGGGTTGCAAGATTTTATAAGTCTCGCTCATTAGCTCGAGAAATGGTTGAAGGTGGTAAGGTACATTATAATGGTCAGCGCTCTAAACCAAGTAAAATTGTTGAAGTTGGGGCCATTTTAACGCTTCGCCAAGGTTTGGATCAAAAAACAATTCAAATTTTAGCTATTAGCGAGCAACGAAAAACTGCTACTGAGGCTCAACAACTTTATCTAGAAACTCCCGATAGTATTGTTAAACGAGAAGCAATGGCACAAGCACGTAAACTCAATGCATTGACAATGCCGCATCCCGATAGAAGACCTGATAAAAAGGAGCGGCGCGATTTGATTAAATTTAAATACAATAGGCAACAAGGTGACAACAATTAATATGGATACTTTAAATCGTTTTTTATTTGATAATCATCCGATTCGTGGTGAAATTACCCGTCTTGAGCAGACGTATGAAGCGATTTTAGATAATCATTCATACCCAATTGCGGTACAAAAATTACTTGGTGAATTGTTGGTTGTAACCAGTTTATTAACCGCAACACTAAAATTTGAAGGTGATATTGCTGTGCAGTTGCAGGGGGATGGCGCTTTATCTTTAGCGGTAGTGAATGGTAATGATCAACAACAGTTACGTGGTGTTGCTCGAGTTAACGGCGAGATCGTTGATAATGCGACGCTTAAAGATATGGTAGGTAATGGTTATGTTGTTATCACTATCACACCAAAACACGGTGAGCGTTATCAAGGAATTGTCGGCTTAGAAAAAGATACGCTTATTGGTTGTATCGAAAACTATTTTATGCAATCGGAACAACTGCCAACGCGCTTATTTGTCAAAACGGGAGTGTATAATAATAAGCCAATGGCAGCAGGCATTTTATTGCAAGTTTTGCCCGCTCATGAAAACACCTATGAATCATTTGAGCATCTTAGTGCATTAACTGAGACAATGACTAGCGATGAGCTGTTTCAGCTTCCTACTGATGAGATTTTATACCGCCTATATAATCAAGAAGACGTACGCCTTTTTGAAACACAGGATATTATTTTTAAGTGCGGATGTTCACGCCAACGTTGCGAGAATAGCTTAATGACCTTACCAAATAATGAAGTTGATGAAATTCTAGCTGAACAGGGCGGTAAAATTGATATTCATTGTGATTATTGCGGAAAGCATTATTTATTTGATTCAATCGATATTGCCGAAATGAGAAGCAAACATAACTTTAGTTATCATTGATATTGCAGATAAAAAGAACCACTAAAACTTATAAAGTTTTAGTGGCAAAGTGAAATATAGGGAAATTAAACCCGCATTTAGTCTATCAGAATTGGCAAAAGATACCAATTTTTTTTAACGGTTTCATGTAATTTTTTATTAAAGACACTGATAAACCTGCTTTTCATTAATAAAAATTTAGAATAAAGAACATATTTGATCTAAATTTTTTGTCTAACTAACATATATTATCTATATAGATATCTTCAACAAGAGCGTGTTGATTGCTGATCTTCCATTTAATATTAAAATGGTAAAGCCTCAGCCCATAGGTTTGTTCATTAATTTTTTTTTGTTTGTAGGCAGGCCTTGGATCTTGAGAAATAACTTGGGTAATGAGCTCAGTGAGCTGAGGATAATCGTGTTTTTGTAAATCTAAAATTAATTGTGCTTTTTGTGAAAATGTAACAGTTAGTTTTTCTTCTGGTGTAGATTGTGCGTATCCTGCAAATGCATCTGAATGGCTGTCACAATAAGGAATATAAGGCTTGATATCAATAATTGGTGTGCCATCGACTAAATCTAGGCTACCTAGTTTTAAAATGACCTGTTTATTTTCAACAAGGATGTCTTTTAATTCAACAGCAGAAAGCCCTATATGATTAGGTCTAAATGGTGAGCGTGTCGCAAATACTCCCATTGTTTTATTACCGCCTAAACGAGGAGGGCGTACGGTTAATCTCCATTTTTCAGGAGCAATATGGTGAAACAGGAATAATAGCCATAAATGTGAAAACTGTTCCAGCCCTTTAACACTGACGGGATCATTGTAAGGCGCTAATAAGTAAAGCTCGCCTTGTCCTGCGTTAACTAAATTAGGTTGCCTTGGCACAGCAAATTTTTCACTATAAGGGGAACGGATTATGCCGATTGGCTTTATTTGATATGTCATTGTTTATTGATTTATAGAAAATTTTTAAGTGGATTGGTTTATTTTCTTTATGCTAATCGTTTTCATGCTAATAGCTTTTATGCTAATAGCTTTCCGCCGATAACAGAAGCCGGCGGAATTGATAGTAATAAGTATTTATTGTAAGTTATTACCAACCGCGAATAGCGCCACCATTAAAGATTTGGTTAGCTTTTTCTGCCACTGCGTCAGTTTGGTATGCTTTAACAAAGTTTTTTATGCTTTCATTCTCTTTGTCAGCTTCACGAGAAACAATAATGTTAACATAAGGGGATTCTTTATCTTCTACAAAAATACCATCTTTACTTGGTGTTAAGTTGGCTTGCCCTGCAAAGGCGTTATTGATAATTGCAAGATCAACTTGAGCATCATCTAATGAACGTGGCAACATTGGTGCTTCAAGTTCAACGATCTTATAGTTGTAAGGATTGCTAGTGATATCAAGTACAGTAGGCAATAAACCTTTAGATTTATCAACTGTAATCATGCCTTCATGTTGTAATAATAATAACGCTCGTCCTAAGTTGGTTGGGTCATTAGGAATGGCAATAGTTGAATTAGCTGGAATAAAAAAGGTTTCACCGCGTGGTGATGTCACTTTTACACCTTCACCTATTTCTGTTGATTCTTCAATCGGTTTTAATTTGCGAGAATAGCTTGAAATTGGATAAACAAATGAGTTTCCAACAACAGCTAATTTATAGCCACGTTCTTTTATTTGCTCATCTAAATAAGGCTTATGTTGGAACGCGTTTACTTCAATTAAGCCATCATTTAATGCTTGGTTTGGTGTAACGTAATCGTTAAAAATAACTAGTTCAACATCTAAATTATAAAGATCTTTTGCTTGTTGTTTAGCTACTTCGGCAACCTCTTGTTCAGGACCAGAAATCACTCCTACTTTGATAGAACTTACTTTAGCAGGCTCTGCTGATTTGTTATCTGTTGTAGCTGGTTGTTTATTATTATCACAGCCAGTTAAAAAAAATGCACTTACCAATGTGCTAATAAGCACTAGCTTTTTAATAGACATATATTTCTCCCAAAATTAATGATGTGTAACTCGTTTAACAATCCTATTGCCAATAAATTGAATAATAAAGACAATAATAATTAATATAACCAAAACAGTATTCATTATAGCAGGCTTGTAGCCGTTGTAACCATATTGAATAGCAAGTTGTCCAAGACCTCCAGCGCCAACGGCTCCGGCCATCGCAATGTATCCTGTCAAAGTAATTAAGGTAATCGTCATGCTATTAACAATTACAGGTAATGATTCAGGTAATAAAACCTTATATATAATTTGAAATGGTGTTGCTCCCATTGAGCGAGCCGCCTCAATTAACCCTTTAGGTACATCTAACAATGCATTTTCAATCATGCGTGCAATTAATGGTGATACACCAATACTTAACGGTACTACAGCTGCTTGTTTACCTATAAAGGTTCCCATTAACAACGTGGTAAAAGGAATAATCCATACAATTAGTATAATGAACGGAATAGAACGAAATATATTAGTAATAAATGAAATAGCACTATTAGTTATATAGCAATCTAAGATCTGCCCTTTGCGTGTTGTATAAAGCAATATTCCAATAGGTAATCCAATCACTGTTCCCCAAAAACTCGATAGAAAGATCATATAAAGGGTTTCATCAGTGGCTTGTGCCATTTTCAATAGCATAGCTTGATTAAAACCATTGTATGATGAACAAAAAGCAACAAAGTCACCCCAAAAGCTGTATTGGGATAAATAATTAAATAGTGATTCGAAAGGTTTAAAGGAAGGAATAAAATCAAACATAGCCGAGAACCTCTACTTGGGTATTATTTTTTATTAAAAATTGAATTGCTGGTGCCATACTTTTCGGGTTCCCTTTCATTTCTGCTAGCATTAAGCCAAATTTAACCCCCCCTGCATAATCCATTTGTGCACTAATAATATTACTATCAATTTCAAATTCTTTAGCAATTTGCGATAACAAGGGGGAGTCGACAGAAACTCCCGTAAACTCTAAACGTACTAAAGGATTGAGCCCTTCTTTTGGCTCAGGTGATAGCCTTGTTAAATAATCATCAGGGATATTAAGATGCAAGGTTGATTGAATAAATTGTCGTGCAATATCTGTTTTTGCATGTGAGAACATTTCACCTACCGATGATTGTTCAACCAATTCTCCATTGCTGATCACTGCTACTTGATCACAAATTTGTTTTACTACATCCATTTCATGTGTGATTAATAAAATGGTTAGTCCTAATTTTTGGTTGATATCTTTTAATAATGCCAAAATTGAACGAGTGGTTTCAGGATCAAGGGCACTTGTTGCTTCATCGCATAATAAAACTTTGGGCTCACTTGCTAAAGCTCGGGCAATGGCAACACGTTGTTTTTGACCGCCAGACAAATTGGAAGGATAAGCATCGGCTTTTTCAGCTAAGCCAACTAATTCAATTAATTCATTAACCTTTTGCTTGATTTTTGATTTTGGGGTTTGGCTTAATTCAAGAGGAAATGCAATATTATCAAATACTGTCCGTGAAGAAAGTAAGTTGAAGTGTTGAAAAATCATGCTTATCTTTTGACGTATTTTGATTAACTTTCTATTTGGTAGATGTGTTATTTCTTGATTATCAAAAAAAATTTTACCACTAGTCGGTTTTTCTAGAAGATTAACACAACGAATAAGTGTGCTTTTTCCTGCCCCTGATTTACCGATAACACCATAAATTTTTCCTTGAGGAACATGTATTGTAATGTCTTTTAATGCATGAATTGGCGTTTTATTATGTTCGAATATTTTCGAAATATGTTGTAACTGTATCATAATATATAAAAATAAAATGTGAATAGGCGAATATTAAGACGTCTAGACATCTAAGTCAATCGATAATATGCTATGCGAAGTAGAGCAATACCTAAATTAAAAGGAAAAGAGTCAATATGAAACCTGCTATTTTTTTAGATCGAGATGGTACTATTAATGTAGATTATAATTATGTGCATACCATTGATAAATTTCATTTCATTGATGGTGTTATTGATGCGATGCAAGAGCTCAAGAAAATGGGTTTTTTGTTAGTCATAACAACAAACCAATCAGGTATTGCCCGAAACATATTTACTGAAGAACAATTTCACACGTTGACAGAATGGATGGATTGGTCACTACAAGATCGCGGTGTTGATTTAGATGGTGTGTATTATTGCCCTCATGATCCGTTAATTGATAACTGTGAATGTCGCAAACCAAGTCCCGGTATGATTCAAACAGCAGCCAAAGAACTAAAAATTGATATTGCTAATTCCTATATGGTTGGGGATAGAGTGTCTGATTTATTGTCGGGTAAAAAAGCGGGTGTTAAAAAAACCGTATTAGTAAAAACGGGTGATACCATAACAGAAGAAGCATTAGAACAAGCTGATTGGGTTATTGATAGTTTGGCTGATCTGCCAAAAAGAATAAAAAACCAATCTTGATTGTGGTTTTAACTAATACAGTGTTTAGATTAAACGCTGTATTAAAGTGATACTTTTAAGTCTTAGTGAGGCAATGGTTAATCCAATAAAACAGGCACTAATAAAAGTAACAACAGTTATACCTAGCTGATTTATAGAAAAAGAATAGCTGCCAAATATAAAAATAAGCAAAGTAATAAGTACTATTAAGCTCCAATATGGAAAATCAACTTTATCCTGTTTAGATGTTACAATTGGTAAATAATAAATAGTCCCACCAAACTCATACCGATTAATGAACTACCATGTTGTAATAATTTATAAATTGGAATTTCCATTTTCCCTATATTAACAGTATCTTGTAATAAACTGAAAGTTGAACAAAGCAACCCCCCAATGCTGACAGCAATATTTATTCCAGTTGAAAATTAAAGAATTAGCAAATCGCCTATAAAAGAAATTAGGTAAATTTTTAATTAAAGTATTTCGGACAATAAAATGAAAAATATAAGTAATAACTAGGGTCATTGATAAATCAAATAAAAAAATACCAGCTAGACTATGACTTAAAGTGTTTTTTACCTCCATTCTTAAGAAGTATTCAAAATCGGGCGCCATACTACCAATAATCAAAGCCGTCATAGAAAATAGGTGGGGTTTCTTATATAGAGGTAATATGATAGCAGGATGAGCGAATGTAAAAGGCATTTTTTATTCTAACTTAATAAAGCGTATTTAATTTGAAGTTATTTTGTCTGTTATAAAAAATATAATTAACTAGCAAAGATATTAAAATTTGCTTTTACAATCACTAACTTTAGTTTGTTTTTAGTTCATCTTGAATAAAAAAAACGCAAACAAGAATAAAATGCACAATAACCCCTTGCGCGAATTTTTAAAGTCCCTATAATGCGCATCCACTGACACGGCGTCAGCGAAAAGCTGGGGCGAGTTAGTGAAAAATTAAGATCAAAAATTTTGAAAAAAGATCTTGACGAATAAAAAAGGTTAGCGTAGTATACGCAACCCTTGAGACAGCGAAGTAAATTAACAAAAAGTTGATTGATTTAAAAAAAGCTGTTAGCTCTTTAAAAATAAGAAACAGACAATCTGTGTGGGCACTTGCGAGACAAAAGATTAAAGTCTACGGACTAAAAAAATTAAGTCTTGATAAGTGACACTGAAGATTCATTTGAATATGTCAGAGACAGTTATTGAGCATCAAACTTTAAATTGAAGAGTTTGATCATGGCTCAGATTGAACGCTGGCGGCAGGCTTAACACATGCAAGTCGAACGGTAACATGAGTGCTTGCACTTGATGACGAGTGGCGGACGGGTGAGTAAAGTATGGGGATCTGCCGAATGGTGGGGGACAACAGTTGGAAACGACTGCTAATACCGCATAAAGTTGAGAGACCAAAGCATGGGACCTTCGGGCCATGCGCCATTTGATGAACCCATATGGGATTAGCTAGTAGGTGGGGTAAAGGCTCACCTAGGCGACGATCTCTAGCTGGTCTGAGAGGATGGCCAGCCACACTGGAACTGAGACACGGTCCAGACTCCTACGGGAGGCAGCAGTGGGGAATATTGCACAATGGGGGGAACCCTGATGCAGCCATGCCGCGTGTATGAAGAAGGCCTTCGGGTTGTAAAGTACTTTCGGTGATGAGGAAGGTGTTGTATCTAATAGGTGCAACAATTGACGTTAATTACAGAAGAAGCACCGGCTAACTCCGTGCCAGCAGCCGCGGTAATACGGAGGGTGCGAGCGTTAATCGGAATGACTGGGCGTAAAGGGCATGTAGGCGGATAATTAAGTTAGGTGTGAAAGCCCTGGGCTCAACCTAGGAATTGCACTTAAAACTGGTTAACTAGAGTATTGTAGAGGAAGGTAGAATTCCACGTGTAGCGGTGAAATGCGTAGAGATGTGGAGGAATACCGGTGGCGAAGGCGGCCTTCTGGACAGATACTGACGCTGAGATGCGAAAGCGTGGGGAGCAAACAGGATTAGATACCCTGGTAGTCCACGCTGTAAACGATGTCGATTTGGAGTTTGTTGCCTAGAGTGATGGGCTCCGAAGCTAACGCGATAAATCGACCGCCTGGGGAGTACGGCCGCAAGGTTAAAACTCAAATGAATTGACGGGGGCCCGCACAAGCGGTGGAGCATGTGGTTTAATTCGATGCAACGCGAAGAACCTTACCTGGTCTTGACATCCACAGAATCCTGTAGAGATATGGGAGTGCCTTCGGGAACTGTGAGACAGGTGCTGCATGGCTGTCGTCAGCTCGTGTTGTGAAATGTTGGGTTAAGTCCCGCAACGAGCGCAACCCTTATCCTTTGTTGCCATCGGTTTGGCCGGGAACTCAAAGGAGACTGCCGTTGATAAAGCGGAGGAAGGTGGGGACGACGTCAAGTCATCATGGCCCTTACGACCAGGGCTACACACGTGCTACAATGGCGTATACAAAGGGAGGCGACCTCGCGAGAGCAAGCGGACCTCATAAAGTACGTCTAAGTCCGGATTGGAGTCTGCAACTCGACTCCATGAAGTCGGAATCGCTAGTAATCGTGAATCAGAATGTCACGGTGAATACGTTCCCGGGCCTTGTACACACCGCCCGTCACACCATGGGAGTGGGTTGCACCAGAAGTAGATAGCTTAACCTTCGGGAGGGCGTTTACCACGGTGTGGTTCATGACTGGGGTGAAGTCGTAACAAGGTAACCGTAGGGGAACCTGCGGTTGGATCACCTCCTTACGAAGAGCTCGTAAGTGCTCACACAGATTGTTTGTTTAGAAGAAAGAGTCACTTTATTGGGTCTGTAGCTCAGGTGGTTAGAGCGCACCCCTGATAAGGGTGAGGTCGGTGGTTCAAGTCCACTCAGACCCACCAATTCTACTTATTAAGCTGATTTTAGCTTGATTGGTTGATGAAGTGAGACAATGGGGCTATAGCTCAGCTGGGAGAGCGCCTGCCTTGCACGCAGGAGGCCAGCGGTTCGATCCCGCTTAGCTCCACCATTAAAGATATCTCTATTATTCGATGATGAAAAAAATTATGTTTGTATTTACTTGAGTTAAAAGATGAGTGAATAGAAAGATAAAGCTCTTTAACAATTAGGAACAAGCTGAAAGAAACGAGTTCTCGTTTTTACGGAAAACTTTTATTTTTGGTTTAATGATATATTTAATAAATGTTGAGTTAAACTGATTAAACTAAAAGTACTGAAGTAAAAAAGAGAAAAAAAGCGTAAATTGAAAACCAAGACAACTGTGAGTTGTAAGGTTAAGAAATTAAGCGTACACGGTGGATGCCTAGGCAATCAGAGGCGAAGAAGGACGTGTTAATCTGCGAAAAGCGACGGTAAGCCGATAAAAGGCGCTATAGCCGTTGATGTCCGAATGGGGAAACCCAGTGTAGGTGACTACACTATCATATAATGAATTCATAGTTATATGAGGCGAACCGGGAGAACTGAAACATCTAAGTACCCCGAGGAAAAGAAATCAACCGAGATTCCCTAAGTAGCGGCGAGCGAAAGGGGAGGAGCCCAAGCGGGTAGCATGATGTATTAGTGGAAGCGTCTGGAAAGTCGCACGATAGAGGGTGAAAGTCCCGTACATGAAAATGCATGATGTGGAAGCTTATAGAGTAGGGCGGGACACGTGATATCCTGTCTGAAGAAGGGGGGACCATCCTCCAAGGCTAAATACTCCTGATTGACCGATAGTGAACCAGTACCGTGAGGGAAAGGCGAAAAGAACCCCGGGAGGGGAGTGAAATAGACCCTGAAACCGTGTACGTACAATCAGTGGGAGCTGTTGCCGTTGGGTAATAGTGACTGCGTACCTTTTGTATAATGGGTCAGCGACTTATATTCTGTAGCGAGGTTAACCGAATAGGGGAGCCGAAGGGAAACCGAGTATTAACTGTGCGTTAAGTTGCAGGGTATAGACCCGAAACCCGGTGATCTAGCCATGGGCAGGTTGAAGGTTGGTTAACACTAACTGGAGGACCGAACCGACTAATGTTGAAAAATTAGCGGATGACCTGTGGCTGGGGGTGAAAGGCCAATCAAACCGGGAGATAGCTGGTTCTCCCCGAAAGCTATTTAGGTAGCGCCTCATGAGTAACTGTTGGGGGTAGAGCACTGTTTCGGCTAGGGGGCCATCCCGGCTTACCAACCCGATGCAAACTCCGAATACTGACAAGTTTAATCATGGGAGACACACGGCGGGTGCTAACGTTCGTCGTGAAGAGGGAAACAACCCAGACCGCCAGCTAAGGTCCCAAAGTCATAGTTAAGTGGGAAACGAAGTGGGAAGGCTTAGACAGCTAGGATGTTGGCTTAGAAGCAGCCATC
>NZ_LZGX01000078.1:0-3185 GCF_001690825.1 Gilliamella sp. Fer1-1 | reverse complement strand
TACCCATGATATTCGGCCAGTTTATCTAAGTAACGGGTAATCCTTCCTGCTGGTAAGCTTACTGCAATATCAATACCTAACGCCTCACGATTAAAGTCATCGATGACATTGAATGTTCTAAAGCGACGTTGATTACGGCTACTGTCACTCATAAAATCCATTGACCAACATTCACCTTGTTTATTGGGGACTAATAACCTTTCCGGACATCGTGGAGGAATGCGTTTTTTACGCTTTACCCTGAGATTAAGCTTTAATTCACAATACACCCGATATACCCGTTTATGATTCCATTGATAGCCGAGCTTTCTGATACGATGAAAACATTTAAGAAAGCCCCAGCGTAAATGCCTATCTGTGATAGCATTCAATACTGAAACAATAACCGAATCATCCTGTAACTTAGATTGATAATAGTAAGCACAACGGCTTAAGCCAACAATAGCACAACTCATAACAATAGTAACCGAATGATTTTGTTGTAGTTGCTGTGCCCACGTTTTACGTGCCTTTGTGGGCACTAAAGCTTTTTTATGATTTCTTCCTGAAGCTGAGATTTTAAGCTCAGTTCGGCAAACATCTGCTTAAGCTTGCGGTTTTCAGCCTCAAGCTCCTTTAAGCGTTTGATATCCGACGTTTCCATACCGCCATATTTTTCCCGCCATTTATAAAAAGTTGAATTACCCATGCCATATTTACGGCACAGCTCTTTAACGGGAATACCCGCTTCAGCTTCTTTTAAAATAGCTACGATTTGATGTTCAGTCATTTTTTTCATCATTAAATCCCCTTTTCTTTTATCATAGAGAATTTTCTACTTTTTTGCTGTACTATTTTAGGGGATAGTTACATTTGTTCTTCAAAAAAATAAATCGGGGGAGGAAACTTTATATTCGAATGTTCGATTTTCAGTTTTAAAAGAAGAAGGCGGATTGTATATCCAATCTTTTAAGACAGATAGAATAAGTATTGCTGGTTTAGATAACTGTATTGATGGTGGTATTGATTATTTGGGTAACACACAAATATGTAAGTATAAAGATGCTTCATCGATAAGGGTTTTTTTGATAACATCATAAAAAATAAAAGATTTTAATTCTATTTCTTTTTAATGAGGCATTACAATGAAGTTTAAAACAATGTTGTTTATATTATTAAGCTCAATTTTTACAGGGCAAAATGCCTATGCCGATTCCTATGAGGATTTAGATACTATTCCAGAAGAATATCGATTTCCTAAATATAATAACATCGCTCATCCACCAATTGATGTTGAATATAAAGGTAAGAAAGGCACCGCTCTATTTCTTAGCAATACTTTTGATGATGGAAGCCGTAATTTAGAGGTTTATTTTTTAACTAATAATAATAGAGAATTATATAAAGTAGTAGAATTTTATTCATATCAATATGGAGATCGTGAAGTAGTAAGTGCCTTCGAATTTACTGGAAAAAAATCCGGTAGGAAATATATCTACATTTTATTGAAAGACGGTACAGGGCCAACGATAAGGTATCGTTTTATAGAATTACCTTTATATGTAGAGGATGATGGTATATTAAGAGCATTATTTTTTATAGGAGATGATGCTTTTATATCAAAAATCAGTTGTATGGATGATCTTGAAACAGAAGAACGCTGCGAATTTTCAACGAAAGAGGGATTAATAGAATATCTTAATAAAGAAGGAAGACAATAATGAAATCGAATTAGCCACAGACACCGAGGCATGGAGTAAACACCCCTTACAAGCTAGCCAATTAACGAGCAGCAATCATAATATTGGCACACCACTCCTACTTGATATGAGTGATAATAACGTGAAAACACGCCAGCATCGAGCGGTGGATGAGCAAGATACCTTATGGATATACATAGAAAAAGCCCTTGATGATAAAAATATCACTATGTCGCCTGGTTGGCTATCAACCGAAAGCGAAGGTGTGAAGAAAGTGAGTTGCTGGGATTGGTTTGATTTTAAGCAAATTAAAGAAAATGCTAGCCTGAAAGACATTTATCTGAGTGCTAAAAAAACCTTAAGCAGAAATAAGGATAATGCATCACTTGAACAATACACGCCAACAATAAAAGAGACATTAACAATATTAGACAAGCAATACAATTCTAGCGATCAGAAATATGCGAAGATAGATATTAATAGCTTTAACGGGATAATTAATAAGCCAATATTAGCCTCATCACTGGGTCGCCTGTTAATCCATTATGAAAGTGAATGGTATGGCAAACTGGATTCGGAAGGCAAATTGCCAAAATGGGAAGCGTTAAATAGTGAAATGACAGAAAATGCCAACAATATATTGGATTATTTAACGGAAGGCGACGAAGCAAAACTGGATGCATATATCAACACGCTAGAAACAAGCAAACAACAGTCAGAAAAAAAAGGTTTTGAAGCGTTAAGCAGAAAAATTGAAAGGTTCCCAGAAGATTATAAAAGTAACCCACAGGAAAAGTTGAGCAAAGAACAACTTGAAATTTATACACAAATACAAAAGCTAGAACAAAAAGTCATGGCTTGGGACAAAACCAAAGAGAAAATCAAGAAAATGTTATGGTGGAATGATGTTGCTAAAGGCTTAGCTAAGTTGAATCAACCCAAAAACACGCCTCCAGAAAATGGCGAGACAACCAATACCACAACCACCCCAACAGACTCAGCCCCACCTGCTACGCTTAGTGCTGATGGTAGGGCGTGGTTTATTCATCCCGTGGCGATGGTAGGGTATTTCAACATCAAATCAATAGGCATAGTTACTTATCATATTTATCATGATGGAAACATTGAAAAACATATACCACAAGAAATACTCGAAGGTTATGAGCAAAAATATAAATATGTTTATCATGATAAAAATAATAGTGAACATGAAATATGTATAGTCGGTTGGCATACGATTAATAAGAAAAAATTTGAGAAAAAACCTAGAGGAACATTTAAATATCCCGATCATGGAAGGGTTTCGGAAACTAAAACTAATGTAAGCGATGGTTATATAGTAGCTAAAGCTAAATATGAAAATGGTGATATTCATGAATGGATAAAAAAAGAAAAAGGTATAAGTATTTATGAAAGACTCACTATGGCTAATGGTGATATAGCTGAATACGGAACACATGACCGAGATGGAATTGTATGGCGGCTTTATAAAAAACAGCAAGAAGA
>NZ_LZGX01000077.1:0-27270 GCF_001690825.1 Gilliamella sp. Fer1-1 | reverse complement strand
TGGGAACAGTTAGAGTCTTTAAGTAAATCATAAGATAAGACAGCCATTTTCAGCATTATTTATAAGTTATAAATAATGCTGTTATTTAATTGATATGAGCTTATAAAATTGTTTTACTATTCCACAATTTTCTTGAAAAAAAGCAGAATAATAACAGAGCAATAACGACAAAAATTGCGCCAACTAAGCCAATATCGCCTATTGATAGCAGTATAAGAACTTTACTTCCGATAAAAGCGCCACCGCCAATACCAATGTTGTAAATACCAGAGTAAACGGATGTCGCGATATCTGTTGCGTCGGGTGCGGCATCAATCACTTTGCTTTGCATGACCATGCCTATAATCGTAATTGAAATACCCCATAACAGGCATTGAATAAAGATGGTATAAATACTAAATGAGCTGATATAGAGTAATAATAGACAAGCAGCTAATGATAACAAAGGAACCAATAGAATGGCGATTGGATTTTTTTCAGAATACTTTGCAAATAGAACACTGCCAACCATGCCAGAAAAACCAACTATCAGTAATAGCGTGACTACGGTAGTTTGGTCAAATCCGCCAATCTGTTTCATAAAAGGTGTGATATAGGTATAAGCAGTAAAATGACCGGCAATAATAATAACCGTTAATAAGTAGATATTAAGTAATATTGGGCGTTTTAATACGTGCGGAATATCTTTTGCTGAAATAATATTTGAACTAGGCACAGTGGGCAGTAAATAAAGCAGTAATAGCATTACGATAAAAGCAATACCAGCAATACATAAAAATGTAATTCGCCAGCCAACATGTTGCCCTATTATGGTACCAATGGGAATACCAAGTATAGTCGCCATTGAAACACCAATAACAATAAAGCCCATTGCTTTAGCTTTTTTACCATTCGGCGCCAACCGAACCGCCAGTGGCGTTGTAATTGCCCAAAAAACGGCATGAGCGCAAGCAATGCCAATTCTTGCTACAACTAAGCTACCAAAATTCCATGCAACCCCTGCTAAAATATGACTACCAATAAAAAGGAAAAATAAAAAAATGAGTAACTTCCTACGCTCCAATTTTGACGTTAATACAGTTAATGGTAACGATAATAACGAAACGGCCCAAGCATAAATAGTAAGCAATAACCCAGCATGCGCAACATCCATTGAAAAACTTTCAGCAATATTGGGCAATAATCCAATCGGTACAAATTCTGTGGTATTAAAAATAAATGCTGCAAATGCAAGACAAAGAATCGATGACCATATACGAGATCGGGTAATATTATTGTTCATGATTAAGATTATGGGGGGATGATTAGGTTACTTTCGATTATAACTGAACATTTTTGGTTATTAAATGATTATATGAATAAATCATAAAGTAAATTGCAAATCTTAGCATTTTTTAGCGAGAATCGTTTGGTTAGCCTATTCTAACGTCAGCAAAGGCAGTACTTATTGGTTGTTATTGGATAAACAGGAATTATTTTTAGAAAAAACACAAATAAAAACTTTAATAAAATCAATTAGTTTTCTGAACGATTTTTAGAGTGAAATATGCTTAACTTTAAGCGTGTATTTTTTTACTGAGGTACATGTTTTTTTAAAAGTAGCTATGCTTCATTTTTACCAAATTGATACAATACCAGATAATAATATTGACTACTTTTTATAGCCAATATTACATAACACGGTAATTTTTAAATTATAACGTTTTAAAAGCAATATCTGGTAAAATGACTTCAGTTTGCCAATAAAGTTCAGCTGCAATACGCTCAGCAATTTGATAATAAATTTGAGTAAATTCACTGTCAGGATGGCTTGCGACAGTTGGTTGCCCAACATCAAGATCTTGGCGTAACATTTTATGCAGTGGAATTTGCCCAAGCAATTTTGTTTGATATTGCTCAGCTAAACGCTGTACGCCACCTTCACCAAAGATAGCTTCATTATGTCCACAATTTTCACAAATGTGATAGCTCATATTTTCAACAATACCAAGCACTGGGATATTGACTTTATTAAACATTGTTATGCCTTTTTTAGCATCAATTAATGCAATATCTTGTGGTGTACTGACCATGATTGCAGCTGTAACTGGAATACTTTGTGCTAAGGTTAATTGAATATCTCCTGTGCCAGGTGGCATATCGACAACAAGATAGTCTAATTCTGGCCAAAGCGTATCTTGTAATATTTGTAATAGCGCTTTACTCGCCATAGGTCCACGCCATACCATGGCGTCATCAGAATCAACCAAATAACCAATTGAGTTACTGGCTAGCCCGTATGCCATTATTGGCGTCATATGTTTATTGTCGGGTGTAAAAAGTTGCGCTTTTTCTGTACCTAGCATGGTAGGAATCGATGGCCCATAGATATCAGCATCTAAAATGCCTACTTTGACGCCTTGTTTTTGTAAGGCAAGCGCAAGATTAACTGCCGTTGATGATTTGCCTACGCCTCCTTTCCCTGAGCTTATTGCAATGATATTTTTTATATTGTTAATAGCATGTTGACCATTAGCGCGCCTTAATGTCGCTATTGGGTATTCAATATGCCAGTCAACTTCGTTAATGTCGTTAAGCTTAAGTAATTCAGGAGTGGATTTTTTTTTCAATTCCTCAAAAGCGGTTTGCCAAACAAAGGGCATAGCTAAAGTGATAGATAAACAATGATTAACTATTTCACATTTTTTTAGTGCGTTAAGTTCAAGTAAATTTTTTTGTAAAGTTGGATGCGTAAAATTTTCAAGAATTTTTTTGACTTCAATGTTCATTATGGTTATCTCTTTATGTATCGATATTTAGGCTCGTTTCACTTTCAATCAATTCTTCTTAAGAGGGTAAAACACCGTAAATGGTGGGACACCATCAAATACATTATTTTCATCCTCAAAAAAATAATTGCTTGCTTACTTGCTTACTTACAAAGCGCAATCGAGTATAGAAATTTAATCAAATTATGGCATAAATCTAGCGATAATCCCACGTTTGATGTACTATTTCTGCCATTATATAAAAAGGGACAATAAATTAATATGACAACTCAACGCAAAATATTGGTGACTTGTGCACTTCCTTATGCCAATGGTTCAATTCATTTAGGGCACATGCTTGAACATATTCAAGCTGATGTGTGGGTACGCTATCAACGCATGCGTGATAATGAAATTTATTTTATTTGTGCTGATGATGCGCATGGTACGCCAATTATGCTTAAGGCTCAACAATTAGGTATCACGCCAGAGCAAATGATCAGTGAAGTAAAAACTGAACATCAACATGATTTTGCGGGGTTCCATATTAGTTATGATAATTACCACTCAACACATAGTCCTGAAAACCGCGAAATATCAGAGCAGATTTATCAGCGTTTAAAGGCTAATGGTTACATTAAAACTAAAATCATTTCACAGTTGTTCGATCCTGAAAAACAGATGTTTTTGCCCGATCGTTTTGTAAAAGGCACATGCCCACGTTGCAAAGCACCAGATCAGTATGGTGATAACTGTGAAGTTTGTAGTGCAACTTATAACCCGATTGATTTAATTAACCCTAAGTCTGTTGTTTCGGGAGCCACCCCCATTATGAAAGAATCAGAGCACTTCTTTTTTGATCTGCCTGCTTTCTCAAATATGTTGCAAGCGTGGATCCGTTCTGGGACGTTGCAAGATCAAGTTGCGAATAAAATGCAAGAATGGTTTGAAGCTGGCTTGCAACCGTGGGATATTAGCCGTGACGCGCCTTATTTTGGTTTTGAAATCCCAGATGCGCCAGGTAAATATTTTTATGTTTGGTTAGATGCACCCATTGGTTATATGGGATCTTTTTTAAATTACTGCAATAAACAAAATAAACCCATTTTTGACGAATTTTGGAATAAAGATTCAAGTACAGAGCTTTACCATTTTATTGGTAAAGATATTGTTTACTTCCACAGCTTATTTTGGCCTGCAATGCTTGAAGGTAGCCAATATCGCAAACCATCGAATATTTTTGTTCATGGCTATGTGACTGTTGATGGTGCTAAAATGTCTAAATCACGCGGTACATTTATTCAAGCAAGCACCTATTTAAAACATTTAGATCCCGATTGTTTACGTTACTATTACGCCGCTAAATTATCACCGCATATTGATGATATTGATTTAAACCTTGAAGATTTTGTGCAACGTGTGAATAGTGATTTAGTTAATAAAGTGGTCAACATTGCTTCACGTTCGGCTGGATTTATTTATAAACGTTTTGAGGGCAAATTATCGGATAAAGTGGCAGAGCCAGCGCTCTATGGATTATTTGTGGAAAAAGCGAAAGTGATTGCCGATTTCTTTGAACAACGCGAATCAGGTAAAGCCATTCGTGAGATCATGGCGCTTGCCGATGAAGCGAATCGTTATATTGACGAAAAAGCACCATGGGTTGTTGCTAAGCAAGAAGGACAAGATCAAGCATTGCAAGATATTTGCTCAATGGGGATTCACTTATTCCGCATTTTAATGACCTATTTAAAACCGATTGTACCGTCATTAGCTGAACGAACTGAGGCATTTTTAAATAGTAAATTAGAATGGAATACCATTGGGGATGCGTTAACAAACCACAAGATTAATCAATTTAAAGCTTTATTTAACCGTATTGATATGGACAAAGCCACAGCCATGATTGAAGAAACTAAACAACAAGCTGCCTTAGCAACACCAGCTAAAACCCAAGTTGCCGAACCTATCGCTGAAACAATTAATTTTGACGATTTTGCTAAAGTCGACATGCGAGTTGCTTTAATTAAACACGCCAGTTTTGTTGAAGGATCAGATAAATTACTTCAACTAACGCTTGATATTGGTGATGAAACGCGTAATGTGTTTTCTGGCATTAAGCAATTCTATCCAGATCCTGAAGTACTGATAGGTCGTTTAACTATTATGATTGCAAACTTAGCACCTCGCAAAATGCGTTTTGGTGTTTCAGAAGGTATGGTGCTTTGTGCAAGTGGTAAAGATGATGGCGAAGGTGTGTACCTACTATCACCAGATAGTGGCGCTAAACCAGGAATGCGAATTTCGTAATTGATATCTTTATTATAAATAACTGCATCTTAACAAGTTAATATACTTGTTAAGATGTTTCAGGAAATTATGCGTTTCAGTATAAAATTTGCTTATTTGATAAATAATTGTAGCGTTTGTTTTTTAGAGTTGTTTTTCTATTATAAGTGTTTAGCTAACCAACTATCATGTAACCATTTTTGAGTTTGCCTTCCTGCTCGAATAAAATCCCAGTCAATATCTCTTTCAAAAACCATTACTGTTTGATCAGGTCCTATAATAGTCCAAAAATAGAGGCCAGTATTTAAATCACGGCATTTGACTTTCATTCCAGTTAGTGTGTTTTTTTTGCCATCAACAATAATAGTTTCGTTATGGGTATTGATCCAATTATTATTATAGTTTTCTAATAAATCTGGTGCATAGTCTTTAAGAAAATTTAGAGTAATTTGTAATGCGATTTCTTTGGAAACTTGTTGGCTAGAAGACTGATATTTAGGTAGTAATCTTACTAACCCTTGTAAATTTTTAGTAGTATCATTTATTAATAATGAAACATGTTGTTGTTCAAGATGTATGCTTTCATTGGGTTCAAAACGATAAAGAGTGACAGGCTGTTTATTGTGGAGTCCTTGTTTAGTTAATACAAAATTAAAATCACGTTCTGCATTTTGTAATAACTTTTGAAAATTTGGTTCAAGTATGTTTTTTGCTTGTTGTATTTGCGTTGAGTTCATAGTGGGTTCCTTTATTGTACTCATTTCTTCGGCGTAACAAGTTGAATTTAAAAAACTTGTTATAATTATTAAGCTAATAAATATTTTTTTCATTATAAAAACCTTAATGGTAATTTCTTTTATTTAACATTAGTTGCAATGCACAAATAAATAGGAAAAGGGTGACGAGTAAAATTAAAGTATTTGTTTCAAAAATGGTTGGTAAAAAGGCGCCTACACTCGCACCAATAAATAAAACACAGGTGTATAGCGATATGGCAATGCCACGACTTTCAGCTTCAGATTCGATTGTAATACATGTAATCATTGATGGAATGGCATAGGCTAGTCCAAAAATAAATATAAAATGGATAATAAATAAAAAACTAACAAAATTTAATTGGTCATTAATATAAAAACAGTGAATTAATAACGAAATGCTCATTAGGCATAATGCCATGAATAATACGTATAATGGTTTGATTAGCTTAAATATATAACCAGCTGTTAGACTAAATAATATAGCAATAATGCTTATATTACGTAGTGTTGGTACATAAATGATTAATGAGCTATGGTGTAATATTGAATAAAGACTAACGAAACTAAGTAAAACAAAGAGCGAACAACAATAGATAGGAAATAATTTTTTATTAAACAAAATATTGGGAAGTTTACTAAAAATTGAAGTTATTGTTGTTTTTTGGGGTGTTGGTTTTTTTCTATTGCTTTTTGAACTGTTGAAATAAAAGCATACAGCGCCTAATGCGTAAATAATACCTAAAAACCACATAGACTTATGCAGTGAATCAACAATCATTATTGAACCAAACCATTGCCCAATGGTTGTTGCGAGTAGAAACGCACAACTAATAATTGAGATTGCTTTAGATTTTGTTGCATCAGCAAGGTTGACCGAAATCCACGATAATGCAACAGGTGGAAATGAGGCTGCACAAAAGCCTTGGATGGAACGTGCTAGCAATAATAAATAATAACCACTTATCAATGGAATAATAAAAGTGATTAATGCTAAAAGTAGTAAGCCTATTGCTAAAGTAAAATCTTTGCCTATTTTATCCGATAAAATTCCCCAAATAATTAGTCCAATCGCGTAAAAAATACCAAACACACTTGTCAATAAGCTGACATTACTTGGTGTGCTACCTTTGATAAAAATTAGTAAATTTTCTGGAATGGGTAAAAAAATGTATAGAAGGGTAACAACAGCAAGTGCTATAAAAGGAATTAATGTTGTTCCTACGATTAACTTATATTTCATTGATGAGTCCTTTAAGTTTTATTGTTGTATTTAAACTACAACAATTGGAGTATATATCCATTATGGTTTTTAAATCAACATAATTTGTTGTACAATATAATTTAATCGATAAAATATAAAAAAATAAACGATGAAAAAGGTTTTATTATGGAAGATATCTCTGCTAAAAATGCATATGATGACTTTTTATCAACCGTGATTGTTGGTATTGGAGAGGTTTCTGAGATGACAAAAATTCCAGTTAGAAAATTACGATATTGGGAAGAAAAAGGCATCATTAAAACGGTTGATCCACAATCTAAGTCTCGTCAATTTGATTTAGCGAATATAAAAAAAATTGTTTTAATTCAAGAATTGATGGAAGATGGATATTCATTGGATGGTGCAGCCAAAAAAGTTGAAGATAGAATTGCAAAAATAGAATCGTTAATGAATCTAATTCAAATGTAATTGTGTGTATATTGGTTTTTATATTGTAATAATATTAATTCAAGTTCTATTCATTAATTAGTTTTATAATTTATTTTCAATATGGGTATTTTATTATTTTGCTTATTAATTGTTGACTTTATTAAGTTTCTTATTGATAGGTTTTTATTAATAAGCATTTTTTGGGATAAACATGATAAAACCGATATCTAATATTACATTAAAACCGCTACCTAAAAGCAAAAGAGGTAAAATTAGCTCGCTTGTTGAAGTTGATGGTGTTTGCTATGATGAAAAACTAGAAGGTCGCTATTTAGAAATGGCTTTTAGCTATGATGACTGTTACGTTTTAATTTTTGTGACGGAAGATGGTGGTCCTTGGGAAGAAGTTTTATTCATCTATCTACTTGATTCAAAAAACTACCATATCGTTGATCGTGCCAAAATTGGCGGTGGAGCATATGCTTGGCTTAGCGCTTGTGGGCTTTGGAATATTAAAATTTTATCGGATCATACATTAAGTTTTGAATTTATGTCGTTTGAGGGAACTGATGGTTGGTTACTTAAACTTTTTAAAAAACCTATAAAAACCTTTCCGTTTACACTTAGAAACCTATTTCATGTCTGGCGTCCAATTTCATTTAAACGCCATTTTTTAATCGCAATAAATAAAAAGCTACTTTAAATCGATATACTATATTTCTCTTTTTTATACTGAAATTGGCAATCAAAATAACGATTGCCAAAACTCATTTTTGTTAAAATTAATATTTTCGACTGAATATTGCTGGTAAATTCGTTATTTTCTTACTTTTGGTTTTCTGACGGATTTCCTGAATAAGAAAATAGGCTATCTTTTAGTGCAAAAGAGAAATCTTTAGTATTAATCTCACCAATAACTTTGTTGCTATCGTATAAAGCCAGTAAAAAATTGGCGATTTGCTTTGCTTTATGGTGCTAGGTAAAACTCGCATCATTATTGTATTGACTGATCTTATTGGCTTTTCACCAAATTCGGTTTTCGTTACAGCCCAACAAATCCCTTTGCTATCAATTGACGTTAGCTTGTTTTAATTCCTGCGCAAGCCCTTCAGTAAAGGCTAGGTATGAAGTGGTAGATATATTTTTTAATGACATAATAAAAAAGGCGGTTTATTCGCCTTTTTAAAAAGTTATTATAACAGAATTAATGATTATTTTATCGTAGCTAAAGTACTTACTTCTTTACCTAACATATTATTGAGATAAACTAAATCATTGGCGGTTAAAGTTCCCACCGCATATTTTAATTGTAGCAAGCTAGTTAAATAATTATATTTTGCATCAGATAGGTTTCGTTTTGCACTATATAGCTGTGTTGTCGCATTTAATACATCAACAATTGTTCGTGTTCCAACTTGATAGCCAGAATTAGTTGCTTCTAATGAACTTTGTGCAGAAACGACAGCTTGTTGATAAGCTTTGATTGCACTAATTGATGATGAAATATTATTGTATGATGAACGTACTTGATTAATCACGTTTCTGTTGGTGCTTTCTAATTTTTCGCTAAAGCTGACGTAATTTTGTTGTGCTTGTTCGACCTTAGACATTGTTGCACCACCTGAAAAGATAGGCAGATTAACACTAACACCAACATAATTATTCCCAGAATAAGATTTACCACCACGCCCACCAGCTGCTACATTATTACCATATCGGTCAGTTTTATTAAGATTAGTTGATGCATCTAAATTTGCTGTAGGTAAATGACCTGATTGAGAAAGTTTGATCTGTTCACGTGCAATATCTTGATTTAATTTCATGGTGAGTAAATTAAGATTAGACGTTTCAGATTGTTTTAACAATGTGCTGATTTGCGTTGGATTTTCTGTTCTAAAGGTATTGGTGTTAACGCTTGCTAAACTAGAATAAAAACGACCGCTCACTTGACGTAAATCTTCTATTGCATTGTTTAGATCATTTAAAGTATTAACTTGTTGCGCAACGGTTAGATCATAGTTTGCTTGAGCATTTTGTACATCAGTAATTGCAACTAAACCGACTTGGTGTTGTTGGCGAGTTTGTTCTAACTGACGCCCAATTGCTTTTTTTTGTGCATCAATAAAGCTCAATGCATCAAGTGTTTTTAAAACATTAAAGTAGGCAACAGAAGTATTTAATATTAGTGTTTGCCCTTGATATTGATAAGCGATATCAGCAACGCTTGCTTGCTTTTTAGTAATATCTAAGCCTTTCCAATTTGAAAAATTAAAAATGCTTTGCGATACAGCTACTTGGTATAAATTTCCGCTTTTAGATTTTACGCCACTTGTATCTCGCCGACCATGCGTTACACCATAAGAAGCACTCAAACCTATTTGTGGCAACAAACTTGCCCGAGAACCAGAAATGGCTGCATATGCTTTATTTTTTTCCGCTAATGAGCTGCGTAGATCTGGGTTGGTTTCTTTAGCTTGTTCATAAACTTGTATTAAATTTTCAGCGAAAGCAGATTGGCTTAGCAATAATCCAATTAAAAAAGTTAAGGTTTTTTTCATTAATCTTCTCTTTGAAATCATTAAAATATAGTATCATCTCTAATAGCGTAATTTTAACAGATAATTAGCATATAGTAAGCATTGTTTGTATGCTATTCGCACTTTTTATTCAAATTCAGTTTACAATCGAGAATTTATATGAAAATTAAACATAATCCGGTAAATTTTAACAAAAATGATATCGTTAATTTAACTAAACGAATTTTGTATAAAGGTTTTTTTTCTTTATTTGAATACCGTTTTCAATATCGCAAGTTTGACGGCTCAATGAGCGAGGTTGTCACTCGTGAAATTTTAGAACGTGGAAATGCGGTTGTGCTTTTAGCTTATGATGCAAAGCGTGATAAGGTGGTACTAATAGAACAAGTTAGGATTGCTGCTATTGAAACTCAAGACAGCCCTTGGATGTTAGAGCTAATAGCTGGTATGATGGATCACGAGAATGAATCCTTAGAAGATGTAGCAAGGCGTGAGGCAATGGAAGAGGCGGGAATCACTATAGGTCGATGTAAACCTATTATTAGTTATTTAGCCTCACCCGGCGGTTTAACTGAACAATTGCATATATTGGCTGGTGAAGTTGACTCATCAACAGCTAAGGGGATTCATGGCCTTGCCGAAGAGAGTGAAGATATTAAAGTCCATGTCGTAAGCCGTTCTCAAGCTTATCAGTGGATTGAAGATGGAATAATTAACAATGCAGCATCAATTATTGCCCTTCAATGGTTGGAGCTTAATCATCAGCTATTACAAAATGAATGGAAATAACTTTTTATAATTATGTTTAATTATTCCTTTCATAGATGTGTGATTTATTTCACAGTTTAATATAATAATATGATTTATAAGGGTATTTTACTTTCAATCACAATACCTATTTTATTGCTGACATTATTAACCATAATTATAGATTAATAAATAATTGAGGTAAATTTTGGGGTCATTTTTAGAGCTTCAGACCCGTAATAAAAATTACGGCAAAATATTACATATAACTGATACCCATCTTTTTGCAGAAGATAGTGGCTCGTTGCTTGGTATTAATTCTAATGCAAGTTTTTTAGCTGTTATCGATGACATAAAGAAAGGCAATAGGCAATATGATTTAATTGTGGCAACAGGTGATTTTGTGCAAGATGGCTCTAAAAAAGCTTATGCTCGTTTTGCTGAACAAATAAATAAATTTAACACTCCATGTGTATGGTTGGCAGGCAATCATGATAATTATGCACATATGCAAGAAGTGTTTGCAAACTATCAACTTGTCGATAATAAAATCGTACTGTTGGGTGATAACTGGCTGACAATTCTATTAAATAGCCAAGTTGTTGGTCAAGCTTATGGCTTTTTACACGAATCTGAGCTCGAATTTTTACACAACACCTTAACTGAACATTCTCATAGATATGCGTTAATTTTTTTACACCATCATCCCATTAATTCAGGCTGCCATTGGTTAGATCATCATATTTTAAAAAATTATGAGCAATTAGAAAAAGTTATCCAAAAACATCCAAATGTAAGAGGACTAGGTTGGGGACATATTCATCAGAAACAAGATTATGTTTGGCATAAATGTAAGGCATTCTCAACGCCTTCAACTTGTTTCCAATTTAAAACGGAATGTTATGATTTTCAATTATCAAGTGATGATGCACCTGGTTGGCGAGAAATTACGCTTAATACCAATGGAACCATTGATAGTGAGGTTTATAGATTAAAGAATAACCGCTTTTTACCTGATATCTCTCAAAATGGTTATTAGTCAGTAGCAATATTGCTAGCAATAATAGATGTAGGCTTAACACTAGCCCAATAGTTATAGTAAAGGGGCAAAAAAGTAAAACAATCTCTCAGTTACACGTTGCCATATAGGCCGCTGGTTCCATTTTTCGGCCTTTATTTGATCTGAATTAGATAAATATTTTTGTAAAAGATCGGCTAGTGAATTAGCAAACTCTGCATCATCAATTACAGTGGTAATTTCAAAATTAAGCCATAAGCTACGCATATCTAAATTAACAGTACCAACAAGGCTGAGCTGGTTGTCAATTAAAACACTTTTAGTATGTAATAAGTTATCATTGAATTGATAGAGTTTTACCCCGCCGTTTAATAATTCAGAAAAAAAGGCTCGACTTGCCCATTTGACCATTAATGAATCATTATTTTTGGGAATGATGATAATCACTTCGACCCCTCGCTGTGCTGCGGTGCATACAGCATGTAAAATATCATCACTTGGTACTAAATAAGGTGTAGTAAAAATAATTTGCTCTTGTGCTGAATAAATTGCTGTTAATAGCACTTGATGGATCATATTTTCTGTATAACCTGGGCCAGATGGGATCAATTGCATAATGTGTTTTTTATCTTCTGGTGGCTCGGCAAAATCAGTAATTTGTGGTAATGCTAAATGTTTACCTGTTTCTAGCTCCCAATCACAAGCATATATGGCTCCCATAAGTGTTGTAACCGGCCCACTCATTCTTACCATAATATCAACCCATTCACCAACATGTTTATTTTGTTTAAAAAAACGCGGATCAACTATATTCATGCTTCCAGTATAAGATATATAGTTATCAATAATAGCGACTTTTCGGTGTTGGCGTAAATCTAACCGTCTAAACATAAAGCGAAGCAAGTTTACTTGTAAAGCTTCGACAATGATAATGCCAGCATCGCGCATTCTTTTACTCGCGTTTGTTTGGATAAAATGCCGGCTACCAGCAGAATCAACCATTAATCGGCAAATTACGCCACGTTTACTTGCTTGAATGAGCGCCTGCTCAACATCATCAGCTCGACCACCTTCATTCCAGATATAAAATACCATTTCAATATTTGATGTCGCTTGGTTTATATCATCAATTAAACGGTCAAAAATGACATTGGTTTCACTCAACAATTCAATGTGATTACCATTAATACCATCAAGACCCGTCTGGTGCTTACAAAGTTGGAAAATGGGTTTGCTAACTTGGCTTACGTTACCAGTGAAGATATCAGAAAAGTCACCTATTCGATGAATAAACTTGGAAATAGTTGGGCGCATTTTTTGAGCTCGTTTAACGCGTTGTTGCCCTAAGTGAGCTTCGCCTAGCGCAAAATATAAGATCACACCCACAAGTGGTAAGATATAAATAACTAACATCCATGCAATAACGTAAGTTGTTGGTCTTCGTTTAAAGACAATACGTAACGTCGTTGAAACAATGATCAGCCAATAAACGAGGAAGATCAAAGAACTGACTAAAGCATGAAATGAGGTAAATTGCATACTTATTAGTTATTATTTAGGTTTAATTTAGTTATCGGATCCTTAGTTGAATCATAATGCTGGAATACCTCTGGTAATGGTTTGGGATTATTATGTTTGTCCACTGAAACATAAGTAAATACAGCATCTGTTATGCAAAATCGTTGTGTTGTATCAGATGTATCAATGACTTTTTTAACCCAAACTTCAATACCTATTGTGATAGATGTTTTTCCAGTTTTAATGCAATGTGCATAACAACAAACCACATCGCCCACCATGGCTGGTTTATAAAATGTAATACTACTAGCATTAACCGTTACAACTCGGTTTCTTGCGATCTCTTTTGATAAAATACCGCCTGCAAGATCCATTTGAGACATGATCCAACCACCAAAAATGTGCCCATGAGGATTGGTGTCTGCTGGCATTGCAAGCGTTCTAAGCACTAGTTGACCTTTAGGATTTGTATCTTGTGTCATGCTAAAATACCCTTTTTATTATTTGTTCTCTAAATCATTATTCATATTTTTATAGATATAAATACCTGATATTAACGATAACAGTAATGATGCGCTCGGCAAAATAAATACTTTAAATATCCAAAAGAAATCATCTGTAGTGTAATAGGTTGCCACTAAACTTGTTATGCCACATAGTATAAAAAAGATAACCCATAATAAATTTAATTTATTCCAAATAGTTATATCTAGCTGGATTTCTTTGCCAAGCATTTTTTGCAACAGATTTTTTTTGAAAATAAATTGACTAACTAACAAGGCTGCGGCAAATAAAAAGTTAATAATCGTGACTTTCCATTTAATTATATTAGGATCACGCATATAAAGTGTAAATCCACCAAAAACCATAACCATTAAATAAGATATCAACTCTACTTTATCTATTTTCCTATATAAGGCAAGGATTAGAAGAAAGCAGATTGTTGCAGTGATCATCAATGCTTGAACACCGACAAAGACATCATACATAGAAAGAAAAACAAAAAAGAACGCAAGCGGAACGAAGTTTAAAAGTTGTTTCATTGATTATTAGCCTAGCACAAGGTAAGTTATCATATTTTAAATGAATAAAAAGCCTATTGGAATAGGCTTATTTTTTGCGATGAAGTTCAGGGTGTGCCTTACAATTACCCGATTGACAATGCCCATAAAGATATAAACTATGAAAAGTTAGTTCAACACCATATTGCTCAGCAATTTCTTTTTGCCTTGTGTTGATAATGTCATCTCGAAATTCAAATACTTCGCCACAATCTAAGCAAATTAAATGATCATGATGTTGTTGTGTCGCCAACTCGAAAACTGCTTTGCCACCCTCAAAGTTATGACGAGTAACAATTCCTGCATCGTCAAATTGGTTTAAAACGCGATAAACGGTTGCAAGCCCGATTTCCTCTCCCATATCAATTAATTTCTTATACAGATCTTCCACGGTGATATGTTGACATGAAGGATTCCGTAATAATTCTAAAATCTTTAATCTTGGTAACGTAACTTTTAAGCCTGCACTTTTGAGCGCCGCATTATTATCATTATCATGATTTGTCATATTACTTCCCATTAATTTGTTAATATGTTTCCATTATAGGAACTATATAAGGTAAATAAAAGAAATCATTTTAATAGATTAAATTTTCATTTCAGCTCGGACTTGATTTACCCAACTGTTGATGCGCTCTTCTGTTAATTCTGGTTGGCGATCTTCGTCAATAGCTAAACCAACGAAATGTGTATCATCAACTAAGCTTTTTGACGATTCAAAACTGTACCCTTCAATAGGCCAGTTTCCAACAATTTTAGCGCCTTTAGGTTCGATAATATCGCGAAGTGTTCCCATAGCATCACAGAAATACTCTGCGTAATCTTCTTGATCGCCACAACCAAAAATAGCCACTGTTTTACCACTAAAATCAATTTTTTCTAAATTAGGAAAAAAATCATCCCAGTCAGCTTGTGATTCACCATAGTACCAAGTTGGAATACCAAAAAATAGGTAATTATATTGTTCAATGTTTTCTTTAGTGGCTTTTGCAATATCGAAAACTTCAGCTTTATCACTACCTAAAATGAGTTGGATTTGCTTTGCTACATTTTCTGTATTGCCGGTGTCACTACCAAAAAAAATACCAACTTGTTTCATATTTGTACCTTTGTTATTTACGATATATAAATTTCTCTTAGAAGTATATCATTGTCATTTATTATCAGCAATGATTCTAAATCACATCAAACATAAGTTATTATTTGCTATACAATTTATTTATCTTGCATTAAAATTATCATCATTTTTATATTAACTTAGGCTGTGGAATTTCGTTATGAACCTGCACGAATATCAATCTAAATACCTTTTTAAGCAATATAATTTACCCGTACCGCAAGGATACGTTTGTAATTCGATTGATGAAATACAAGATACATTAGCCGAATTATCGTCAGAAACAGTCTCAAACCCTTTAGTCGCTAAATGTCAGGTTCATGCAGGAGGGCGAGGTAAAGCTGGTGGTGTTATTTGTACTGAAAACTATGATGAAATAAAGCAATTTGCTGAAAAATGGTTTGGGCAACACCTTGTTACTTATCAAACTACTGGTAAAGGTCAGCCTGTTAATAAGATTTTAATTGAAAAAGCATCTAATATTTATAAAGAGCTTTATTTGGGGGCAGTGGTTGATCGTAGTTCTAAGCGTGTAGTGATTATGGCTTCAACAGAAGGTGGTGTTGATATAGAAAGTGTTGCCGAAAAATCACCACACTTAATTTATAAAACTTTGCTTGATCCTTTAACGGGACCTTGTGCTTACCAAGGCCGTGAGCTTGCATTTAAATTAGGATTAACAGGCAAATTAGTTAATCAGTTTACAAAATTATTTGTTAATTTCGCTAAATTATTTTTAGAGAATGATGTTTCATTAGCCGAAGTTAACCCATTAGTGATTACTAATTCAGAAGAATTAGTTTGTTTAGATGCAAAAATTGTTTTAGATGATAATGCCCTTTTTAGGCATCCTAGCTTAAATATTTTAAGAGATACAACTCAAGAAGATGAGCGTGAATCAATCGCAGCAAAACAAGGCATTAGTTATGTATCATTAAGTGGCAATATTGGCTGTATGGTTAATGGTGCAGGTCTTGCGATGGCAACTATGGATATTATTAAACTGCATGGCGGTGAACCAGCTAACTTTTTAGATGTTGGTGGTGGCACAACGAAAGAACGTGTTGCTGAAGCATTTAAGTTAATATTATCTGACAAAAACGTAAAAGCGATTTTAGTGAATATTTTTGGCGGTATTGTTCGTTGTGATTTAATTGCCGATGGTATTATTAGTGCAATAAAAGAAATAAGCCTTACCGTTCCTGTTGTCGTACGCCTGGAAGGTAATAATGCACAACTTGCCCGAGAAATTTTATCTAAAAGTAAATTAAATGTTATTACTGCAGAAAGTTTAATAGATGCGGCTCAAAAAATTGTTGCTGTTGCCTAGTATATAGGATGTATGGAGAATAGTTATCATGTCAATTTTAGTTAATAAAGAAACCAAAGTTATCTGCCAAGGCTTTACGGGTAGCCAAGGAACTTTCCATTCACAGCAAGCGCTTGCATATGGTACCAAGTTAGTTGGTGGTGTGACACCAGGCAAAGGCGGTACAACTCACTTAGGTTTGCCTGTTTTTAACACTGTAAAAGAAGCGGTTGCAACAACCGGCGCAACTGCAAGTGTTATTTATGTGCCAGCAGCATTCGGTAAAGACTCTATTTTAGAGGCAATTGATGCAGGAATTAAATTAATTGTTTGTATTACTGAAGGCATCCCAACTTTAGATATGCTGATTGTTAAAGAAAAATTACAACTTAACAATGTAGTAATGATAGGACCAAACTGCCCAGGTATTATTGTTCCTGACGAGTGTAAAATAGGTATTATGCCAGGACATATTCACCGTGCAGGCTCGGTAGGGATAGTTTCTCGCTCTGGTACATTAACTTATGAAGCGGTCAAACAAACAACAGATATTGGTATAGGTCAATCTGTATGCGTTGGTATCGGTGGTGATCCTATCCCGGGTAGTGATTTTATTTCTATTTTAGCATTACTTGAACAAGATCCTAAAACTGAAGTTATTGTTATGATCGGTGAAATTGGCGGTAGCGCAGAAGAAGAAGCAGCTGAATATGTTAAAAAACACGTAACTAAACCTGTTATTGCTTACATCGCTGGTGTTTCAGCTCCATCAGGAAAACGAATGGGGCATGCCGGTGCAATTATTTCAGGAAATAAAGGTACAGCAGAAGAAAAAACAAAAGCATTACAATCAGCAGGCATTATAGTCGTAAAGAGCCTTACCGATATTGGTGATGCAGTAAAAAAACAAGCTAAGATATAGTTTTTTGATGTATATCAATTTTTATTCTGTAATTATCGGTGTATAATAACCGCCAATAACATAGAAATTTGTGAGCATTTAAGAATTAGGGAGCGTTTATGTTAGATATAGTAGAACTTTCACGCCTCCAGTTTGCACTCACGGCAATGTATCATTTTATTTTTGTACCATTAACGCTAGGTTTGGCGTTTTTGCTAGCAATTATGGAAACAGTGTATGTTGTTAGTGGTAAGCAAATCTGGAAAGATATGACAAAATTCTGGGGTAAACTGTTTGGTATCAATTTTGCCGTTGGTGTCGCAACAGGTTTGACCATGGAATTTCAATTCGGTACTAACTGGTCTTATTATTCACACTACGTGGGAGACATTTTTGGTGCGCCGTTAGCGATTGAAGGTTTAATGGCATTTTTCTTAGAATCAACCATGGTTGGTTTATTCTTTTTTGGCTGGGATAGATTAAGCCGTGGTAAACATTTAATGGTGACTTGGTGCGTAGCGTTTGGTTCAAATTTATCAGCGCTTTGGATTTTAGTTGCTAATGGCTGGATGCAATTCCCTGTAGGGTCTGAATTTAATCCTATCAATTCCCGTATGGAAATGGCTAACTTTTTTGAGTTGATTACTAACACTGTTGCTCAATATAAATTTGTTCATACTGTTACTGCTGGCTATTTAACAGGCGCAATTTTTGTTTTAAGTATTAGCTCTTATTATTTGCTAAAAAAACGCGATGTTGCTTTTGCAAAACGTTCTTTTGCTGTGGCTGCTATGTTTGGTTTTATTATGTCAATTGCAGTTGCCATTATGGGCGATGAAGCAGGCCATGAACTCACAACCGTGCAACCAGTTAAATTAGCAGCAATTGAAGCTGAATGGGAAACTCACCCTGCCCCAGCACCATTTAACGTTATTGCATTTCCATCTCAAAAAAATAAAGAGAACTCATTTGCAATTGAAATTCCTTATGCAATGGGAATAATCGCTACTCGTTCGCTTGACACTCCAGTAAAAGGTTTAAAAGATATTTTAGCCAATAATGAAACTCGAATTAGAAATGGTATTTTAGCTTACAGTAACTTAGAAAAAATCCAACAAGGTAATCAAGATTCTACTGTACTTGAAGCTTTTGAAGCTAATAAAGCTGATTTAGGTTATGGTTATTTAGTTAAACGTTTTACTGATCGTGATAATTTAACTATACCTGAAGCAACAGAAGAACATATTAAAGCGGCAACAGAAGATTCAATTCCAACTGTGTGGCCACTATTTTGGGCTTTTAGAATCATGGTTGGTCTTGGCGGGTTAATGATCCTTGGCACTGGTTTTGCTTTATGGACAACTTATAAAAATAAAATTGGTGAAAAACGTTGGTTACATCGTTTATTGGTTCTATTTTTACCGTTTCCTTGGTTGGCCTGTGAATCAGGTTGGTTTGTTGCAGAATATGGTCGTCAACCTTGGGCGATCCAAGATATCTTGCCAACAGGTGTTGCTAATTCATCATTAACACCAGGGGAAGTATTATTCACAATGGTGCTTATTTGTGGACTTTATACCCTGTTCTTAGTTACTGAATTATTCTTAATGTTTAAGTTTACTCGCTTAGGGCCAAGTTCTTTAGGAACAGGAAACTACCATTATGAAAAAACACAACCAGTAACAGAATAGGACATAGGGAGTATACACAATGATTGATTACGAAATTATACGCGTCATCTGGTGGGTGCTGATTAGTGTTGTTTTAATCGGTTTTGTTATCACAGATGGTTTTGATATGGGTGTGGGTATTTTATTACCTTTTATCGGTAAAACAGATACAGAACGCCGTATTATGATTAATGCAATTGCTCCTCATTGGGATGGAAACCAAGTTTGGTTAATCACTGCTGGTGCAGGTATTTTTGCTGCTTGGCCAATGGCATATGCAGCATCATTTTCTGGATTTTATATTGCGATGATTTTAGTGCTTTGCGCACTATTTTTTAGACCAATTGGTTTTGATTATCGCAGTAAATTAGAAAATTCAAAATGGCGTAATCTATGGGATATCGGCATTTTTGCAGGTAGCTTTGTACCTGCATTGGTTTTTGGTGTCGCTTTTGGTAACTTATTAGAAGGCGTTCCTTTTAGATTCGATAATGCTTATCGTGTGTTTTATGATGGTAACTTTTTTGGCTTACTTAATCCTTTTGCATTATTAACGGGAATTGTGAGTTTAATGTTATTTGTTTCTCATGGCGGAACATGGTTACAAATGAAAACGTCAGGAGAGCTTTATTTAAGAGCTAGAACAGCGACGCAAATTGCTAGTTTAATAATGTTAATTGCATTTGTTTTAGCTGGAGTTTGGGTTGCATTTGGTATTAATGGGTATGAAATTACGAGTGTAATTGATTATAAGGCAGCATCTAATCCATTAGCTAAAACAGTATCGACAGATGCAACGTGGTTAGCCAACTATATAAATTATCCTATTTTATGGATAGTACCTGTTTTAGGCGTGATGTTACCACTATTAACTATTCTTTTTTCCAGCCTAAATAAAAATGGATCCGCATTCCTTTCATCGATATTAACAATTGTTTGCGTTCTATTTACATATGGTATTGCAACTTTCCCATTTATTATGCCATCAAGCATTATGCCAAATGCAAGTTTAACGATATGGGATGCATCATCAAGTCAATTAACACTTAATATTATGTTTATTGTGGTTCTTATATTTTTGCCTATTGTTCTTTTTTATACAATTTGGTCATATATCAAAATGTTTGGAAGACTGGATAAAAATCATATCGAAAATAATAAACATTCTCTTTATTAAGGAACTAATATGTATTACGTTTTATGGTGTATAGGACTTATTGCTGCATGTATGTTATCAGCTATAGTCGGTTTATGGGTTGAACGAGATAGTGGTGAAAAAGAATCAAGCAACAAATAAACCAACAGTAAATAATATAAATTAAACAACAATAAAAAGGTGGCCATAGCCACCTTTTCTTAATTTTCTGATAGGGTTGTTGAAAATAAGTAACAAATGATAATTGTTTTCATTTGTGTTTTTTTATATCATGGTGCAGCGAATTTCATATTCAGTTATAATAATGTCAAATTCAGTTAGTGCTATTTAGATATGAAACAATTTAATTGGAATGCAAGAGTTTATTATGAAGACACTGATGCTGGTGGCGTAGTTTATCATGCTAGATATCTAGCTTTTTTTGAACGGGCTAGAACCGAAATACTAAGGCAATTAGGAATTAGCCAACAGACGTTATTGCAAGAAAGTATTGCTTTTGTTGTAAAAAAGATGGATATTAGCTACCATGCTCCAGCCCATTTAGATGATATGTTGACTATTAGTACTCAAGTTGAGCAAGTTCGCAAGGCGTCTATTATTTTTAAACAGACTATTTTTAATCAAAATAAACGCGTTATCAGCACAGCAGATGTTCTTATTGCTTGTGTTGATATCACTAAAATGAAGCCGTGCGCGCTTCCCAAGTTATTAGTTTTGGAGTTTATATAAGTGGAAAATCTAAATATTATTGATCTGTTTTTGCAAGCAGGCCTCTTAGTACAATGTGTTATGTTGTTATTACTTACTTTTTCTGTTATGTCATGGGCTATTATATTTCAACGAACTAAAATTTTAGGTAAAGCTAAAAAACAAATCGAGCAATTTGATAATAGCTTTTGGGTTGCAGATGATTTAAATGTTTTATTTGATAAAGCAAAATTCAATAAAGAAGACATCAGCGGCACTGAGCATATCTTTTATTCAGGCTTTAAAGAGTTTTCACGATTATATCAAATTAATCCCAATATGGCTCAATCTGCATTAGATGGTGCATCACGTTCTATGCGTTTAGCAATGAATCGTGAGCTTGACAACTTGGAATTACATATTCCTTTTTTAGGCACAGTAGGTTCTATTAGCCCATATATTGGTTTATTTGGTACAGTTTGGGGGATTATGCATGCGTTTATTTCTTTAGGTGCAGTTAAACAAGCGACACTGCAAATGGTTGCCCCAGGGATTGCTGAAGCATTAATTGCAACTGCAATTGGCTTATTTGCTGCCATCCCCGCGGTAATTGCATATAATCGCTTATCATTGAGTGTAAGCCGAATTGAGCAAAGTTACCTCAATTTTATTGATGAATTTTCTGCAATTTTACAACGTCAAGCAGTTGCCGTTAGGAATTAATTATGCGTAGACGCTCACGTTATTCAACTAAAACTGAAATCAATATAGTCCCTTTATTGGATGTATTATTAGTCTTAGTACTTATTTTTATGGCTACAGCCCCAATTATTAGTCAAAGTGTTGAAGTTGATCTTCCTGAAGCATCGGAATCAAAAACGGTTTCACCTTCAGAAAATAAGCCAATCATTATTGAAGTTTCTGGAGTTGGTATATATGCAATGATTATTGATCAAGATCGTCAAACTAATTTACCAAAAGAACAAATTGTAGCAGAAGTAAAACAACAGATGTCGCTTAATGAAAAGGCTGTTTTTTTAGTTGGTGGTGCAAAAGATGTTCCCTATGAAGAAATTATAAAAGCATTGAATTTATTACAATCTGCAGGCGTTAAATCTGTAGGATTAATGACTCAACCGATTTAAATAAAAATAATATAGTAAAATGTCAGTAATGTCTTATAAACCAAATTCAAAATTAAGTATAGCTATTGCCCTATCCATTATATTACATGTCATTTTAATTGTTATTTTAGGATACCGAGTTATATCTGATAATAATGTAAACTATGGCCGTGTCGATGGAAATTCTATTGATGCTATTATGGTTGATCCTTCTGTCATGACCGAACAATATCAAAGGCAACTAAGGACACAAGTTAGCCAAAAGCAAGCTGAGAAACAAAGGCAGCAACAAATTGATGATCAGGCTCGAATATTGCAGGAACAACAGCTTGCCCAAGAACAGCGGCTTAAAGAGCTAGAAAGAGAGCGCCTAAAAGTAGAACAACAGCAGAAGAAAGAGGCAGAGGCTGCGCAAGCTGCGCGGATAGCAAGACAAAAAGAAGAAGATGCTAGAAAAGCTAAAGAGCAGTTAGAAGAACAACAAAGACAGGCTGAAAGACAGCGCTTAGAACAACAACAAGCTGAGCTAGCAAAACAAAAAGCAGAGCAAGAAGCTAAATTAAAAGCTGAGCGAGAATTATTAGATAAACAACGTGAAGAAACTTTACGTAAGCAAGAAGAACTCGCCAAGCAGAAAGAAGAACAAGAGGCTAAAGTAAAAGCTGAACAAGAACTTATTGAAAAGCAACGAATTGAAAATGAACGCAAACAAGCAGAGTTAACTAAACAAAAAGAAGAACAAGAAAAAAAGCAAGCTGCTGAAAAAGCGGCGGCAGATAAAGCTGCTATCGAAAAAGCAAAAAAAGCAGCACAAGCAAAAAAAGATAAAGAGCTTGATAACTTGCTGGGTGGACTTACATCAAATATACCCAGCCCAGCAGGTGGTGCTGCTAGTCGGAAAGGTGTTTCAAATGGGGAGCTAGATAAGTATAAATCTCTAGTTCAAAATGCTATCAGTAATAAATTTATTAATCCTAACAAATTATATAGTGGGCGAAATTGTGTATTAGAAATTCAAATTGCACCTGATGGTTTATTACTTAATGTTAGTGCGAAAGGTGGCGATGAGGCATTATGCCGAGAAGCACTTTCAGCAACGAAACAAGCTATAATTCCAAAGCCTGCAAGTACATTTTATAATCAAGTAAAAATAATGAAAATTGACTTCCAACCAAACTAATTTTTTATATTGTAAACGCAATATTCCCTAGAATTATTTACTATAAATGATCAATATCTATAAATTAGAATATTGAAATTACATTAATTACCCCAATATATCATCTATTCATTTCGAATTAAGTTATTTAAGTAAAATAAGGAGCAAAACATGACAACAATTGTTAGTGTCCGTCGTGAGGGGCAAGTTGTTATCGGTGGTGATGGTCAAGTCACGTTAGGCGAACGTATTATTATGAAAGGTAATGCACGTAAAGTTCGTCGCTTATATAATAACAAAGTGATTGCGGGTTTTGCTGGTGGTACGGCTGATGCATTTACATTATTCGAACTATTTGAGCGAAAATTGGAGATGCACCAAGGTCATTTAACCAAAGCTGCTGTTGAGCTAGCTAAAGATTGGCGAACGGATAGGATGTTACGCAAATTAGAGGCATTGCTTGCTGTTGCTGATGAAAGTGCATCATTAATTATTACCGGTACTGGTGATGTTATCCAACCCGAAGACGATTTAATTGCCATTGGTTCTGGCGGTCCTTATGCACAAGCAGCTGCACGAGCATTACTTGATAATACCTCACTTTCTGCACACGATATTGTGCAAAAATCATTATCAATAGCGGGGGACATTTGTGTGTATACAAATAACTTCCAAACCATTGAAGAGCTCAATTACTAATCAACTGAATTAAAGAGAATATTATTATGTCTGAAATGACTCCTCGCGAAATTGTAAGCGAATTAAACCAACATATCATTGGCCAAGATAAAGCGAAACGTTCTGTAGCTATAGCACTACGTAATCGCTGGCGTCGTATGCAACTTGATGAAACATTACGTCATGAAGTTACACCTAAAAATATACTGATGATTGGACCAACAGGTGTTGGTAAAACTGAAATTGCAAGACGCCTTGCAAAATTGGCTCACGCACCTTTTATTAAAGTAGAGGCGACTAAATTTACAGAAGTTGGTTATGTGGGAAAAGAAGTTGATTCAATTATTCGAGATCTAACAGATTCTGCAGTAAAAATGATACGCCAAGAAGCAATTGAACGCAATCGTCATAGAGCGGAAGAATTAGCCGAAGAGCGCATTTTAGATGTGCTAGTGCCACCAGCTAAAGATGGTTGGGGACAAGTTGAAGATAATAATGCTTCAACAGCAAGGCAAGCTTTTCGCAAAAAATTACGTGAAGGCACACTTGACGATAAAGAAATTGAAATTGAAGTAGCTGGTGTTAATATTGGTGTTGAAATTATGGCACCTCCTGGCATGGAAGAAATGACAAACCAATTACAGTCGATGTTTCAAAATTTAGGTGGGCAAAAAACTAAACCGCGCAAAATGAAAATAAAAGATGCCTTTAAACAGCTTATTGATGAAGAAGCCGCTAAGTTGGTTAATCCAGATGATCTTAAGCATGAAGCGATTGAAGCGGTTGAGCAGAACGGAATTGTCTTTATTGATGAAATAGATAAAGTGTGTAAGCGCGGTAACTCATCAGGGCCAGATGTTTCGCGCGAAGGCGTACAGCGTGATCTTTTACCATTAGTTGAAGGTTGTACAGTATCAACTAAACATGGCTCTGTTAAAACGGATCATATCTTATTTATTGCATCGGGCGCTTTTCAAACAGCAAATCCATCAGATTTAATTCCTGAATTACAAGGTAGATTGCCAATTCGAGTCGAATTACAGGCACTAACAAGCGAAGATTTTGAACGTATTTTAACTGAACCAAATGCTTCACTTACGGTTCAATATAAAGCGCTAATGGCAACCGAAGGTGTTAATATCGATTTTACGCCAGATGGTATTCGTAAAATTGCAGAATCAGCATGGCAAGTGAATGAGCAAAATGAAAATATTGGCGCACGTAGATTACATACTGTATTAGAGCGTTTGATGGAAGAAGTTTCATTCGAGGCTAGTGAACTTGGCGGACAAACAGTTACAATTGATGCTAAATATGTAAGCGATCATTTAGATAAACTGGTTGCAGATGAAGATCTGAGCAAGTTTATTTTATAAGTAGTTCGGCTTGAGTATCGAGTATAAAAAAGGTGAGCTTTGCTCACCTTTTTTTATTACTGCCTTTTTAGTAGTTCGCCTAAGATATTAGAAGTTTTTGATTTAGACTTTGAATTATCTTTAGAATGATGATTTTCTAATTTATCTCGAAGTTTTTCTAAACGATCTTGTAATTTGTCACTAAATACATCATTGATTAATTTAGCAATATCAATTTGATAACGAAGCTTAGCAAATTCACCATAAATACGTAGTGGTATTGTTAACTTTTGTAGCTTTGCAATTACCTCATTTTTAGTATTCCAGCCACCTAACATTTTTAAGTTCAAATTAATATCTAAATCACGGTTTAAGAGCCCGACTCTTCCTGAACCTTCAATGATCTCAAGTATTGCTGAATTCGCTGTTAATGTTGAAAACTCCAAGTTACCTTGCTTCAAATAGGCATTAGCTGAAATTGTTTGAAATTCGGTGTATTTTTTCTGATTTTCAGGTGTTGTATCATTTTTTGAATAGCGAGCTACCGCATTTTGGATAATACTTTCAATATTTAAATTATTGAGCTTTGCATTTGTTACAACAATGGCCACATTGCCTTGTAAGTTTGCTAACAATTTAGAACCTGATAAGGTGTTACTTTGTAAATCCCCGCTAGCATTAAATAAACCATCTAGATCATGTGCCGTATCTATTTGCTTAAAAAATGTATTTAAATCAACATCAGTTATTTTGGTATTTAGTTTTATTAATGTGTTTTTTTGTTTGCCATTTGCAACACCTGTTGCCAATATATGACCTTTAGCAAAATCTAAACTCATATTTCTGAATATAGCAATACCGTCATTATTAGTTATATCAACATTAATATTGTTAAACGTCATTTTATTGGCGTTAAGTTGCTTGATAGTTAACTTAGCCTTAGCATTGAAAGCATTTAAAAAATTTAATTCATTATTGCTCTTTGTAACATTTGACACCACAGGAGGGGTTTGTTGACTATTAGCCTTTCCGTTTGTTTTTTCACCAATTTTCAGTAATGAAGAGAGATCAATTTTATCAGAATTTAACTGCAAATTTATTTCTGGTTTACTTGTTAAATCTGCATTGATAACACCAATGAAATTATTACCATTAACTGAGAAAGATAAATTTTGGCTTTTTAAAATCTGAGGATTATGTTGGTAATTAAAAACGCCACTTATGTTTCCTTTTAATTCTTTTGCTGAATTAGCGATGCCTTTATAAGTAAAATTTAACTTATTTAAATCGATGATTGCTTGTCTTGGAAATTCATTTAAATCGACATTAGCATGTATTAGGTATGACATATCTTGTTGATTTTTATCTACGTTACCGTTTAAATCAATAGCGATATTTTTATCTTTAACTTGTTCTACAATAAGATTAGTATTTCTAAAGTTAATAAGATCATCTTTATATTGTAATACCACTGTACTGTCAGTAACTTCAAATTTATTTAAGCTAAACTGCCAACTAGATGTATTTTTTTTATCTTTAGAATCCGTTGACTCATTAGTGGTCGTATCCATAGGTGTTTTTTTAGCACCATTTTTTGCAATATTACCTTTACTTTCATCAGTGACGTTGATGATTGCTGATTTTATAAATACATTTTTGATAGATAATTTTTTTGAGAAAAGAGGCAATAGTTCAACATCAAGTCGCATATTATCCGCAGTTAATATAGGTTTTTTTACATCGACATCAGATAATTTTACCGAATCTGTTAATATACTCACTTGTGGC
>NZ_LZGX01000076.1:0-4370 GCF_001690825.1 Gilliamella sp. Fer1-1 | reverse complement strand
TAAATAATTAAATATTATTCAATAATATGCAATTAGTAAAAATATCAATATTATTTTTTTATTTCCTAACGACACATTCATATGGAAGTATAGAATTTAATAAAATAAAACAATCAATTTATCATTGTTTTGATAATAGTTCTGATTGTCAACAAATTAAAGTACCCATGGAGTTGAATGATGAAATTGATGAATCAATCTTATCAATTGACAAATTTTTGGGTCAAAATTATTTATTGATGACATTAAAATATAATTCTACACCTAATAAGTGTTATTCGCTTTATGAAATAAAAAATCATATTATTCAAGCTAAAGGGAAACAAATTTTAAGCGATGGTTCTCAGTTATGTGATTATAAGAAAACCAATGATCAATTAATTAATCGTTTTCTTGATGGAGGAAAGTGGTATGAAAAACTTTATAAAGAAAAGGAGAAATATTATCAAATAATATTAGAAGATCAATGTATTGGTTGTGATATGGTGCAGCGTAAAATTTATAATAAAAATTTAAATTATTTATTGGTGACAAATGAGCATAATCTTCTTGATAGAAAACCAATAATTAAAAAGATAGCTATTAAACAGGCTTATTTATATGATGATGCTTTGGAAAACTCAAAAACTAAAATGTATTTAATTGAAGATGACAAGGTAGAGTTATTACAGTACCGAGACGATTTTTATCAAATTCGATATTTAACTAAAACCCAGAAGTTAATTGTTAAATGGGTTCATTCGTCGGCTTTACAAGTACATTAATTTGACTATGCAAGAATAATATCTGAACAAATCAAAAAATGTTATGGTGGGATGATGTTGCTAAAGGCTTAGCCAAGCTAAACCAACAAAATGACACCTCCCAAGAAAATGGCGAGACAACGGATACCACAACTCCCCCTGCAGATACCACCCCACCAGCCACGCTTAGCGATAATGGTAAGGCGTGGTTTATTCATCCTGTAACAATGCATATTTTTAATTTTGAAAGTTGTGTGTGTAATAAGCATATAACTGAAGATCAATTTAAATCAATAATGCCTAATGATATTTTGCGTAACGGATTATTTTATAAAATGAATAACGATTTGAAAAATACATCATTAAGTACGTTTCTTTTAAAATTGAATAAGTATTTTACTCAACACAATGTTACTAGCTGTCTTCAGAAAGCGCATTTTATATCGCAGATATTATGTGAAAGTGATTTTTTAGAACAGCAGAAGAATATAAAAATAAGGATGGTTCAACGCCTTCTCATTGGAACAATTATAAAGGAGGCGCAAATTATCATGGTAGAGGACTTATTCAAATTACCCATAACTATAATTATGACTCTTTCGGTAAATATATTAATAACAACACACTTAAAGATAACCCGGATATAGTATGTTCTACTTTAGATTTTACAATAAAATCTGCATTTTGGTATTGGATAAATGGAAGTGCGTGGGGAAATATTAATAGCATTGCAGCAAATAATGACTTTCTTAAAGTTACCATGGCTGTAAATGGTGGATATAACCATGTTGTAGAAAGAAATAAGGCACTTATCACTTTATACGATAAGTTTAATATTAAGAACTGTCTTTTATATCACGATATTAAGTTTGATAACTATTCTTTTGATACAAGCGCAATGGTTAATAGTAAATGGTATGAAAATAACAAAAATAAAGTAAAAGAAGTTGAAACAGCTTTAAAAGATTTCTATACAACATTACAAAGGGAAAATTAACATGAAAAAAAAAATTATTTTTATTATTTTGTTTTATTTGAATTTTCCTTTATATGCTCAAATATGTAGTGAAACAAAATCAAATGATCTTAAAGGGCAATTTATCAATGGCGATAAATTCAATGGTAAATATACATATTGCCGTTTCAGTAAACCTGAAGAAGGTATAATTTCGCAAATTGATTTGAACTTGGACATAGATGGAAATGTAAATAATTATATTTATATAGGAGGGATGAATCCTTCAATTGAGATTTCAGACTTGGGAATTATATCCATTTTTGATAAATTTGGTGGTATGCAAAGCCCTGCAAAAATAACTTATTTAACAAGTAAAAATAAGAAGTTAATTAAAATAGGAGAAATATACTTAGATTTTTCCCTTGGACAGGTTACTGATTATTCAATTGAAAATATTGATGATAATACTGATAAATTTATTGAAACTATTTTATCAAAAAAACAAGATTCTTTTATTAACAAAGCTACCCTTTCATATACAGATTATTTTATTTTGTTTTTAGCTAAGAATTTGTTAAAAACAAATATAGATACAGTTTGGCAAGATAAGTTTTATACTAAATTACTTTCAATGGGATATGAAGATATTATCACACTTTATAATCAAAATATATTTTATAAAGATTCAACTCTTTGTAAAAAGAGTCAGAATGAAAAAGATGCGTTCGGTTGTCGAATTGGTAATAATCAATTATCAATTTGCTACAATTATGTAACTCATAATTTACTGTATCGATTTGGAAATAAATCAAATATAAAATTAGAATTAATAAAAGAATTAACTAATCAAGATGGAAGTGCTCATATAATAACTTTTGTTAATAAAAATACTCAATACTTGATAAATACTCAACCAAAAAATGAGTCTATTCAAATAATCCAAAATGGAAAACGTTTAAATAACTATAAATGTGAAAAAAATTCTGTTGAACCAATGATGTTAAACAGTTTTAATTGACTATTTTAATTTCAAAATATAAATGCAGAGGATTGATGCAATTAACTTGAAAGAAAAATTATGCAAAATATTCTTCATTTTCAGTTATTGATGTTGTAATTAATTATTTCTGGATTTCTGATAAATTATCATATTCTGCTGATTCAGCAGGTTGGTATTGGCGATATTATTGATGGGAAAATGGGAGAAGCGACAGCTCTTATTATAAATTCTATTTCTGATAAAAATAAATTATTAACGCGTATTACTGACATAAGGAAAGCATATTATACTAAATTAGCCATTAAAGAGGACTAGTTTTAAGCGCAATATATTATTTGTTTTGTTTGTTTTATTACATTTAGATTATGCCTGTGCTTTAGATATTGAACAAACTTGGACTGAAGAAATCTATTTAGAAAAAAATGAAATATCTTATAGTGTTTTTTCTATACAATTAAAAATTGACAATAGTAATAGGGGAATTATGTTCTATTGTTAATTATGGTAATAAAATAGATTGCCCTATACCTTTTGCATCTAAGTTAATTAATAATCAAATTAAGGTTCATTTTGATAGTACTTTTGGCGGTAAAAATGGTATAGCTATTATTAGACTACAAGAAGATAATTTAATTTGGGAATTAATTACTGCTCCTAACGGAGAATATTATTTTGCAACGAAAGCAAAATTACTTCCTGAAAAAGAAAATTAATAAATAGTTATTTTTATCTTGCAATAGATGTGAGCAGTTGTTTTTGGACAAGAGGAAAATTATTAATTAAAGGAAAATATTTTAAAAATAGCACCAAACTAAATGGAGAGTGGTAATGTAAATACCCCATTTTTAGTACACACAGCATTACGGGTTGAGATGAATGATGCAAAGTTATCGCTAAGCGACAATCGAGCAATAGATGCCCAAGGTAACTTGTGGTTAAAAGTCGATGTACTTGATGATAAAAACCGAAAAAGAAGTGGTTGGGTGTTAGTGAATGGCGAAGGTGCTAAGCGGGTCAGTTGTTGGGATTGGTTTGATTTTATGCAGATAAAAGAAACGGCCACATTAAAAGAACTCTACCTTGACGCAGACAAATCGTTAAAACGTAATAAAGACAACCATTCATTATCGCAATATAAACCAACAATAAAAGAAACATTATCTATTCTTGATAAGCAATACCATGTTGAAACAAAAATATATACCAGTATAAAAGAAGCGAGTTTTAAAGGTATTGCAGATAAACCGATGCTATTTACGGCATTAAGTCGCTTATTAATCAATTACGAAAGCGAATGGTATAGTGAAATTGATGCTGAAGGCAAAATGCCGAAATGGGAAGCGTTAAACAGCGAGCTGACGGAAAATGCTAAAAATGTATTAACGTATTTAAAAGAAGCGGATGAAGCAAAATGTGATATCTATGTAAACACACTAGCAGCAGATGAACAGAAATCAGTCAAAAAAGGATTAGAAGAGCTAAGAAGAAGCATAGCACGTTTTCCAGCAGACTATATAGACAGCCCAACAGAAAAGCTCAGTAAAGGGCAATTGGACATCTATTTTTTGCTTAAACAGTTAGAAAAACAAGTGACAGCTTGGGAAAAGACCAAAGAGAAAATCAAGAAAATGTTATGGTGGGATGATGTTGCTAAAGGCTTAGCTAAGTT
>NZ_LZGX01000075.1:0-11275 GCF_001690825.1 Gilliamella sp. Fer1-1 | reverse complement strand
CTTAATTTTCAGTATCAATTTCTTCAAAACTTTTGACTAACTCATCAATGGCTTTCATTTGCTTTAAGAAAGGCTCAAGTTTTGCTAATGGTAACGCAGATGGACCATCGCATTTGGCATGGCTTGGATCTGGGTGTGATTCTAAAAATAGTCCAGCAATGCCAACTGCCATACCTGAGCGCGCAAGCTCGGTTACTTGACCACGACGCCCACCTGATGCTGCGCCCATTGGATCACGGCATTGTAGAGCATGAGTAACATCAAAAATAACAGGAGAGCCTTTGCTTGCTTTTTTCATAATGTTAAAACCAAGCATATCAACCACTAAGTTGTCATAGCCAAAACAACTACCACGATCACAAAGAATTATTTGGTTATTACCAGCTTCTTCAAACTTTTCAACAATATTACCCATTTGACCTGGGCTGACAAATTGTGGCTTTTTAACATTAATTACCGCACCAGTTTTAGCCATTGCAACAACAAGATCGGTTTGTCTTGCTAAAAAAGCGGGTAATTGAATAACATCAACTACATCAGCGACTGGTTGGCATTGTGCTTCGGTATGTACATCAGTAATAATTTTAACGCCAAATTGTTGTTTAAGTTCTTGGAAAATTTTAAGCCCTTCTTCTAAACCTGGCCCGCGATATGAATGAACAGAAGAGCGATTAGCTTTATCAAATGAAGCTTTAAAAATATAAGGGATATTTAGTTTATTGGTGATAGAAACATAATGTTCACAGATTTTCATTGCTAAATCACGAGATTCGAGCACATTCATACCACCAAATAATACAAATGGTAGGTCATTGGCGACAGTAATATCACCAACATTTACTTTTTTTTGTTGCATCATAACATATTCCTAGTTAGGGTTTAAACCAGCGACCAAGGGTAACTCTATCATTACCGCTATAATCAGCAAAGGTTTCGACTAATTGAAATCCGTGTTGTTTAAAAATAGTTTGTACTGCCTCACCCTGTTTCCAACCATGCTCTATTAGTAACCAGCCATATTGATTTAAATGTTTAGTTGCGCCATAAACAATAAGTTTAATATCGGCTAAACCGTCATCTTCTGAAACTAATGCACTTCTTGGTTCGTAACGAACATCGCCTTGTGCTAGATGAATATCTGTTGGTTCAATATAAGGCGGATTACTGATAATCATTGAAAATTTGCGATTTTTTATTGGTTTATACCAGTCACCTTGTAAAAAATAAACATTGTTGACCCCTATTTGGGTTGCATTTTGTTGCGCTAAAATCAACGCATCTTTATTTTTTTCAATTGCGGTAAATAAACAGTCTTGACGCTCAGTTGCCATGGCGATAACTATTGCACCAGTACCCGTACCGAGATCCAACACTTCGCATGGCACTTTAGGTAGATATTCTAAACCTAATTCAACTAATTTTTCAGTATCCGGTCTAGGGATTAATGTAGCGTTAGAGACATTAAACTTTAAAGACCAAAATTCTTTTTCGCCAGTAATATAAGCAATAGGCTCACCATTTTGCCTACGTTGTAAACATTCAGATAAAGCAATTAGCTCATCATCAGTAAGCAATGTTTCACTAAATGCCATTAAAAATGTGCGCGTTTTGTGCGTAACAAAACTCAGCAAAATTTCAGCATCACGCTTTGGACTTTCACTATCAGTTAAAGTTTGAGATGCACTTTTAAGCCATTGTAAATAGGTCATTCATCTTGTTCCGATAAAGCGGCTAGTTGATCTGCTTGATATTCCTGTACAATTGGATCGATTAGCATCTCTAATTTTCCTTCCATGACTTCATCTAATCGGTAAAGCGTTAGGTTAATACGATGATCAGTAACACGTCCTTGAGGATAATTGTATGTTCTAATTCTGTCAGAACGATCACCTGAGCCTAATAGATTACGCCTTGTTGAGGCTTCTTCTTGTTGGCGTTTGCGCAGTTCGGCATCTTGAATTCGTGCAGCCAATACAGACATTGCTTTCGCTTTATTTTTATGCTGTGAGCGCTCATCTTGACATTCAACAACAATACCCGTTGGAAGGTGAGTAATACGAATCGCTGAATCCGTCGTGTTAACATGCTGACCACCAGCCCCAGATGAACGATAGGTATCAATTTTTAAATCAGCAGGGTTGATTTCTGGCATTTCAGCCTCGGGAACTTCAGGTAAAACGGCAACAGTACAAGCCGAAGTATGAATGCGCCCTTGTGATTCAGTTTCTGGCACGCGTTGAACTCGGTGACCACCTGATTCAAATTTCAAATTGCCATAAACTCCATCACCACTGACTAACATAATGACTTCTTTATAACCACCGTGCTCACCATCACTCGCACTCATAATTTCAACGCGCCAATTGCGTGATTCAGCATATCGTGTATACATTCGGGCTAAGTCACCAGCAAAAATAGCGGCTTCATCACCACCTGTTCCCGCTCTAACTTCAACAAAACAGTTATAATCGTCATTAGGATCTTTAGGTAATAATAACACTTGTAATTGCTTTTCTTGCTCTTCAACTTGGCTTAGTGCTTCGTTTAATTCCTCTTGTGCCATTTCGCTCATTTCAGGATCTGATAGCATCATTTTAGCCGTTTCGATATCTTCTTGGGTTTGCTGCCAATCGGAAAAACACTTAACCACCGCAGTTAATTGTGAGTATTCTTTAGATAGCGTACGAAAGCGATTTTGATCTGCTATAACTGAAGGATCAGATAATAATGCTTGAACCTCTTCATAACGCTCTTGTAGTGTTTCTAACTTATTGATAATTGAAGGTTTCATAAAAATATATTTTGATAGAGATTAGTTAAGTTTGTGTAACATTATATACTTAATTGCCTTTAAAATACAGTTTTCGACTTGTTTCAAGCTTATCTCTTATTATCACTTTAACAGGAGATAATAAAGCCATTGAATAAGCTGGAATATTATATGTATTTTAAAAAGAGGTTTTAGCTATGTAGCATTACTTAATGTTTTAATTGAAATAATTTACATTGCACTATAATTTACATTGCACTAACTGTTAGTTTTTATCAACGCCATTAACTATAGTATTTATTTTATTCGTTAACCCTCAATTTGCTAAAATCGAAGCTAATGAATTATTAGCGCTTGTCTGATTAAATTTGAACTACTATAGTTAAGGCTATTCAGTTTACATTTTGGTATCTATTTTTTGGCGAACAATTTCAAATAAACAAACCCCCGTTGCAACAGAGACATTGAGTGATGAGACAATCCCCGCCATTGGAATGCTAACTAATTCATCACAGTGTTCTTTAGTTAAACGGCGCATACCTTCACCTTCAGCTCCCATAACTAACGCAAGTGAAATTGTTTTTGATGTTTTATAAAAATTTGTTTGATAAAGTGTTTTATTAGCTTCACCAGCAGTCCCAACAATCCAAACTTGATATTCGTCTTGCAACATTCGCATGGTGCGAGCCAAATTGGTCACTCTAACCACAGGTACACTTTCTGCCGCGCCACACGCCACTTTTTGGGCTGTTGAGTTGAGGGGTGCTGAGCGATCTTTGGGAACAATAATAAAATCCACACCCGCCGCATCAGCCGTTCGAATGCAAGCACCTAAATTATGTGGATCGGTTACGCCATCTAAAATTAAAATAACAGGATTTGGCTGCCGTTCCATAAGTAGAGGAATATCATTTTCTTGATAACCTCGATTAGGCTTAACCATAGCCAAAATACCTTGATGTACTCCATTTTTCGCTTTTTCATCTAACCATTGACGTTGAGCAACTTTAACAGGCAAACCTAGTTGCTCTAATTGACGTACAATAGCGATAAGACGTTTGTCTTCTCGGCCTTTAATAATAAATACTTCAATAATTCTTTCTGGCGAGCGAGCTAATAATGCTTCAATTGCGTGCAAGCCGTAAACTGTTTCACTCATTTATGTTCTACTCTTTTATTTTATTAACTGATTTTGTTTTATTACTTGATTTTGGTTTACTTCGTTTTTTGCTTTTACTTTTGCTTTTATCTTTAACTTTTTTAGTAAGCGGTTTTGCACTATTTTTATTGGTTGATTTTTTGCTTTTTCGTTTAACAGGCAAATCAACTTTCTGATCGGTTTTTACTTGTTTTGATTTATCCTTGGCAGTCTTGCCTTGGCGTTTTGGCTTATTATTACTGCCAACTAAAGAAAAATCAATTTTACGTTCTTCAGGATTAACATTATCGACTTTAACTTGCACTTTATCGCCTAATCGATAAGCAAAACGGGTATTTTCGCCAATTAAGCGATTATGTGCAGCATCAAAAAGATAATAGTCGTTTTCTAACGACGAAACATGCACTAAGCCGTCAATGAACAATTCATCTAATCGAACAAAGAAACCAAAATTAACGACACTTGAAATGGTACCATTAAATACTTCGCCAACATGATCTTGCATATAATCACATTTAAGCCAATCGACCACATCACGCACCGCTTCGTCAGCACGACGTTCAGTCATTGAACAATGTTCACCGAAATAGAGCATTTCATTTGTGGTATAACAATACCCGCCAGTTTTACTGGTTTTATGCTGTTTGTCAGCTAAAATCCATTTAATCGTTCGGTGTAATAATAAATCAGGATAACGACGAATTGGCGAGGTAAAATGTGCATATTCTTCAAGTGCTAAACCAAAATGACCACGGTTTTCTGGATCATAAATAGCTTGCTTCATAGAGCGTAAAATTACCGTTTGCAACATATCATGATCTGGGCGAGTTTCAACTATCGCCATTAATTCGGCAATATCTTTAGGTTTTGGGCTAACCCCACCACCAAGTGATAATCCAAGCTCACTTAGAATGCTACGCAAGTTATTTATTCTGTCTTCATCTGGTCTGTCATGCACTCGAAATAATGAAGGTACTTGAGCATTAATCACCAGTTTTGCTGCCGAAACATTAGCTAAAATCATACACTCTTCAATGATTTTATGTGCCACATTTCGCTGAGCAATTTCGATACTTTCGATGCGCTTATCGGCGTTAAAAACAAATTTCGGCTCTTCAGACTCAAAACCTATCGCACCGCGAGTGATACGGGCTTTATCAAGCACCTGATATAAGCCATAAAGGTTCTCAAGATGCGGTACCAATTCGTGGTAATGCTCACGCAATTGCTCATCACCGTCTAAAATTTTAGCCACTTTAGTATAAGTTAATCGAGCATGTGAATTCATCACGGCTTCGTAAAACTCATACCCTGTTAAACGCCCTTTATTTGATACGGTCATTTCGCAAACTAAACATAAACGATCAACTTGTGGATTTAACGAACACAGCCCATTTGATAGCTGTTCTGGCAACATAGGTACAACTCGTGATGGAAAATAAACCGATGTACCACGCAAGCAGGCCTCTTTATCCAACGCTTTGCCTAATCTGACATAATAACTGACATCGGCAATAGCAACCCACAAACGATAGCCACCACCACGATTTTTTTGACAATAAACGGCATCATCAAAATCACGTGCATCTTCGCCATCAATAGTAACTAAAGGCAATTGGCGCAAATCCTTTCGCCCTTTTTTAGCGCTTTCTGGTACGTGTTCAGTAAATTTACTTACCTCTTTTTCGACTGTTTTAGGTAGTTCGTAAGGAATTTCGTGATTACGCAAGGCAATATCAATAGCTAAATTGGTACCCATTATTTCACCAAGCACTTCTTTTATGATACCAACAGCTTTTTGATGGCGTTCTGGACGCTTTTGTAACTCAACGACAACCACGGTTCCCATTCGAACAGTACGATTGGGTTTACCTGCAATTAAAATATCGAAGTTTAAACGGCTGTCATCAGGAACAACAAAGCCCACACCTTGTTCGATAAAATATCGCCCGACAATTTGATTATTGCGTGGCTCTAAAATCCGCACTACACGAGCTTCCATTTTACCGCGATATTGTGTTCCCATTGGCTGTGCTAAAATCACATCGCCTTGTAACACTTTTTTCATCTGTTCTGGTGATAAAAAATAGTCTTCAGGGTTGCCTTCTACTCGTAAAAAACCAAAACCATCACGGTGTGCAATCACGCTACCTTTGACCATATCTAATTTTTCAGGCAGCGCATAACATTTACGTCGAGTAAATACCACTTGACCGTCACGCTCCATTGCCCGTAAGCGACGATGTAACGCTATTTTTTGTTCTTCGTTTTTAATTGCTACCGCTTGGGCAATTTTTTCTAGACTTGCGGGTTTCGCTTCTTGTTTAAGGTAATCTAAAATAAGTTCACGGCTGGCAATGGGGGAATCGTACTTTTCGGCTTCGCGGGCATAAAAGGGATCTTTTATCATAAAGGAATATCCTGTGCTCAAATATTAACGCTAGCATAACATAGAGAGATATAACTTAAAATAAACATTCAATTTATAAACAATAATATCTTTAATTAAAAAGACTAAACTTTAACGGAATACTTTTAATCGCGAATCGATTTAATATAATTTTTTGTTATTTTGTAAAATAATTATAATATTAGTTCCATTTTTTTCTTTTTTTATAGCGTTTCGGTCGAACGAGAAAATCGATGAAATAAATATACAAAATAAGAATTAAAAGAGCCCAATGTCGTTTACGATTTAACGTTTTATCATTAGTATAGACCGTTGCAATATATCCCGAAAAATAATACCGAATAAAAAATCCAATAATAGATAAAAAATAATAACTCATACAGACTAAAATACTCATGTACATCGACCTTATTTTATAATATTACCAGCCCTATCTTTTCGATATGTTGAACCATCACTGCTTTCACAACGATAATAATCGGGTGCATCGTCGTTACCTATTGTCATTATCAATGAACAGTTCTCAACAATTTGTCCAACATTAATGATTGTTTTCTATCATGTGATCCTCGCCCAAAAAACGGACAAATGTCACCTTTATGATATAACTAACAATTATAGGAGAACACATTATGTATCAAAAAATTTAGTGCACAGGCCGGCGAGGTACCAATAGAAGTACCAATAGAAGTGCTAATATATGAAGCAACATCTGTTACCATACCCATTACCGCTAATCTGTCGTCAGTTAAAAGTTAGCGTATCAGGTTATTCTGTTTGGCTAAAGCATGAACCAAATTAAATGAGCTATTTGAGAATATCAAAGCACTTTATTGGCAACATGAAGCCCGTTTAGATGCATCAAGCTTAGTACATGATATCAGGGGGCAAGGGCTAGGATGTATCATACAGAAAGGTTAGTTGAGCATGATAAAAATCAGTCAGAAAAACCATTGATTTTATTCAAGTTTTTATTTTGTGGCATAATAAAAAATAATCACATTAATCCTTTTGCTACAAACCTATTATTATGATGTGCTGACTAATACATAAAGTATATTAATAAGTATTTAATTTGTAACTCGCTCAAAAATGCTTTATTTTGTTGTCGATTTCCTAAAGGGATATTATTACCAGTGACCAAGAAAACCCAATATTGCAGTGCTAATTTTAAGCAGTGAGTGTTACAACATGGACTTAGCCAAAGTATGAGCTGAGCAGGCAATTGTTAGGATAATGCCATTACCGAAAGTTTTTCATACGTGAAAAACCGTATTATTCATGATGACAAAACACGGCAAGAAGCCAATAAAAAGCTATTTGAATATATTGAAACTGATTATAATCAAGTTTGCTGACATTTAACTCATGGTTAGGTATCGCCTGAACAATATAAAAAGCAGTATTACGTTAATAACATATTTATAGAAGCGAGTACTGCCTAATATTTTGGCGAGGATCAACTGATGTTGTTGCATATTGAAATCAGACAGGTAGATGACTCAAACCTAAAGCTAAGGATGTTAGTGGTTTGATGAGAACGCCTAATAATTATGACTTAGAATACGTTACACATAATCGGTCACACAAAAAATGAGGGCAACCACATAAAAACTGAATATTTTGTTGGATAAGCTGAAAAATCAGCCTATTTTTAATAATTTTAATAAAGTGAGATAAGTATGAAAGAACTTTCGAATGTAGATCCTGATTTAGAGCAAAATATCATATCTATTGTAGAAGACGGCAACGTTTTTAATGTCAATAAAAACTATTCTTCAGCTTTACAAAATTATCAGAAAGCATGGGCGCTTCTACCAGAACCCAAATTAGAATGGGAATTGATCAGTTTATGGTTATCAGGCTCTTTTTATACCACTTATTTTAATTTAAAAGACTATGAAAATGCCAAAATTTGGGCGCATTCTAAGCTGGCAGCGACAAGTTCTGATATTGATACAGGCCCATATATTGATCTTGGCATGGTTTATTATGAATTAGGCCAATATGATGAAGCTTATAAATATTTTAATGCAGCCTATGAATGTGGCAAAACCCGAGCATTCAAAGAACGACCTAAAAAATATTTAGAATTCTATTTAAAAGAGACACAACAAAAGGATAAAAAATAATTTCTAGTTAGCGAAACTAAAGTAATCAAAACCACCTGCCATATCCAGCACAACAACGCCGAACACTGCCTGAGCTGAGCTAAGTACGCACGAACAAACAGATCGCAACCAGCGTTACGGCTATGTCTATCTGGCAGAAATCATGGAGATATAAAAAAATATAATGTCAGCAGAATTTCAATTATTTTTTAATGATAAAAAATGGTATATAGACCATAAAGATAAAATTGCAAATAAAATTAAAACATTAAATCCTTATATTAAAAAAAATGACTCCGCATATCTTTTATCAGGAATAGGATCTATTTCTAATAAAGGAGATTGGCCGTTTGATGTTCGCTTTTTTTTTGAAGATAAACGTATTTTTATTGAAATAAGTGCTCATCCCCTAAGTATTGAGAAAGATTTAAAGGCCTTATTTACATGGTTAAGAAAACAGACAGGAATAGTAATATTAGATGAAGATGGAGAATTAGCAGGATGATGAATATGATCCACTAAAAACTCACTCGTCTATGTTGATGGTGCACTAATGAGTGAAACATTGTAAATATCCCATACTTAGTACAAAGTACAATAATCACATAAAAAATTTTGTTATATATTATTTAATACTGCTAAACAGCTACTGACCTATACCGACCCCCGCGTCCACGGCATCCACTACCAGCACGCCCCTTGCGGACTGGTGCACACCCGCATTGATGCTATCTGACGCAAACTCGGCTTTAACTACGATGCCTATAGCGTCTTCCCCCCCCCTCATCTCTGAATGGCTATCCGGAAGAGTTGACCGACGAAAACGGTAAAATATAGTGGGAATGTAGCTTTCAGTTATGGGGGAAAACGGGGACAGGAAATTGAACTCCAATCAATAAAGCAAAACCTCAGATATCAGGAACAATATTTAGACAGAAAAACCGACTTACATTACAATACGTTCAGGTACTATGAGCTGGATATAGGCTACTTTACCTAGCTACACCCGATTAGATTGCTGGGTGATTAATCGGTATCAGTATGCGCTTAGATGAGTTGATTTGGGTGGATTGTGTGGGGGGACTGCCCGCCGTCTAGAAAAGAGCTTACCACTTTCTGATGCTACTAAAATTTATAGAATGAGTACGGATTTGATTTCAATCCTCGATAAATAGAAGCTATAAAAGTAAACTATTGGGCATTTTCAAAGGATGTAAAGGGTAATGGTGAAAGACTATATGTAACTATCCCCTAAAATAGTACAGCAAAAAAGTAGAAAATTCTCTATGATAAAAGAAAAGGGGATTTAATGATGAAAAAAATGACTGAACATCAAATCGTAGCTATTTTAAAAGAAGCTGAAGCGGGTATTCCCGTTAAAGAGCTGTGCCGTAAATATGGCATGGGTAATTCAACTTTTTATAAATGGCGGGAAAAATATGGCGGTATGGAAACGTCGGATATCAAACGCTTAAAGGAGCTTGAGGCTGAAAACCGCAAGCTTAAGCAGATGTTTGCCGAACTGAGCTTAAAATCTCAGCTTCAGGAAGAAATCATAAAAAAGCTTTAGTGCCCACAAAGGCACGTAAAACGTGGGCACAGCAACTACAACAAAATCATTCGGTTACTATTGTTATGAGTTGTGCTATTGTTGGCTTAAGCCGTTGTGCTTACTATTATCAATCTAAGTTACAGGATGATTCGGTTATTGTTTCAGTATTGAATGCTATCACAGATAGGCATTTACGCTGGGGCTTTCTTAAATGTTTTCATCGTATCAGAAAGCTCGGCTATCAATGGAATCATAAACGGGTATATCGGGTGTATTGTGAATTAAAGCTTAATCTCAGGGTAAAGCGTAAAAAACGCATTCCTCCACGATGTCCGGAAAGGTTATTAGTCCCCAATAAACAAGGTGAATGTTGGTCAATGGATTTTATGAGTGACAGTAGCCGTAATCAACGTCGCTTTAGAACATTCAATGTCATCGATGACTTTAATCGTGAGGCGTTAGGTATTGATATTGCAGTAAGCTTACCAGCAGGAAGGATTACCCGTTACTTAGATAAACTGGCCGAATATCATGGGTACCCATTAAAAATACGGGTCGATAATGGGCCAGAATTTACAGGAAAAACCTTTACCAACTGGGCTAAATCACATGATATAACCATTGATTATATCCAGCCCGGTAGCCCTTATCAAAATGGCTATATTGAACGATTTAATCGTACCTATCGTACTGAAGTACTCGATTTATATCTTTTTAACAACTTAGCTCAAGCAAGGAGAATAACTGAAGAATGGTTAACAATTTATAACACCGAAAGACCGCATGAGGCATTAAATAACATGACACCGATTGAGTATAAAACACTAAAACAAGCAGCATGATTTTCTACGTGAGTTGTGTACTAAGTTTGGGGTATTTACACAAAAATCATGGCATTTTCTTCATTAGGATTATAACTAAAAATTGATAATATCTCGTGGGTGAAAATAGTTCCAACTTCATTTAGTTTAAAATTACCTAAATTAAAATTATAAACAAGATGATGGTTTTCCTTATTAGGATCTTTGGGATTTGCAGGAACAAATAACAATATTGATTTCAATCCATCGTAGTTTACTAATACTGGAGGATGGACAGTACTAATTGCATTATAAAAATCAATCGAATAGGCATGAGAATATTCTCCGTTATCATCTTCATCATCTTCTTCGTATTGCTGGGTAAAAGGAGAGAAAGTTGGTAATATTTTTAATGATAACGGTTCTTTTTTTGCATAGCAAACAAGAGGAAAGCTGCTTAGCACAATAAATAT
>NZ_LZGX01000074.1:0-6560 GCF_001690825.1 Gilliamella sp. Fer1-1 | reverse complement strand
ATTATTCTTTATTGTTCAATATTCACTCAATACTATTAATAATTATAATCATGTTTGTATTTCGCTGAATTATCAATCACGTTATTTTTAGGTAATTGAGGCGCTTTATCATATAGTTTGTAATCAATAAGATAAGATCCCCAAAAATTACTTTTAATGGTTACCAATAATTTTTTAGGGTAAATATCAGCGTCATTTTTTGTAAATGGTAGAAAAAATTTTTTTGATGTATATGGATCATGAATTTTTATACCGTTAGCGTAGCGGTGATAGTGCCGTTTTTGGGGCCCCGGTGTTGTAATTTCATAATCTGTCAAATACTCATATGTATTTCCCGGGTAGAGATGAACTAAATTGATTGGTAGGCAAATTGCAATAAAAAGCGAGCATAGAAAAAATTGAAAAAAATGCCCTAGCAAGAATTTAATTCTTTCCCACCGTGGTATTGGAACTTTCACCGCAATTAAATTTGGTTTAGTCATTAAATAAAAGAAGAGAGCGATAATAAAACTAATTACTATCGAAAAAATGCAGTAACTAGTATTAAAAAAATCTGAAAGAATTGTTTCCCTACCTACTTTGAATGAGCAATAAATCCAGTTAATGACTAGTAAAATATAAAAAGCAATCATTATAATTTTATATACAGCATTATATCGAAATCGAATATTTCCATCGCTGGAAAGTGGCTTAAAGGTTTTTTTTTGAATGTTATCAATAGCATCAATACGATAATTTTTAAATTTTTGTTCCATAAATTTTCACGACTTATTTTAATCTATGTTTATTCAGCTAAATTTCCATCATTTTCCATTTCTAATTCAATCTTGTTAATGGCTTGTTCACAGCGGTAGATGCGGTTATCAAGCGCAGCAATTTTGCTTTGGTTGATCACATCAGGTGATAATTCTAGTTCATATTTCATCTCTTGTAATCGACGCAAATAATCTAAATGGCGCATGTGCTTTTGGGCTAATGTTTCTTCAAAAATGATTTTTAGATCTTTGCGACGTAAGTTGTGGGTAGCAAGTTCGCGTGTTAGGGCGGCAATTTGGTTGACTAATGTGTCTGATAAAAAGGTGATTTGTTCAACTTTTTCTGATTTGATATTAGCCATTAACGCTTGATATGTTTGTTTGATCTTTGCAAGATAAAAGGCTTTGTCTGTGACAATGTTATTGGTTTGAAATAATTGTTCGTCAAAATAAGGCTCTTGATATTGTTGTTCGTTGGCTAAACTGATTTGCTGTTCAAGTCGGTCAATTTGATTTTGTAAAGTATTAATTAAATCTGCCATGGATATTAGCCTTTATCATAAGGTGAGTTATCATTATCTTGACCAAAATAGTCGCCTAAATGTTCTTTTGCAAGTTTGATCAGTTTCATAAATTCTTCAAACGTTAATTTTTTGACTTCAGGGCTATTCTCAGCGACGATTTTTTTCGCAACTAATTTCGCTTTTAACTGGTTGTAGCAGTCAATTAAATTAAGTGGAAGTGGTGATAGCGCTCGTTTACCTAGCCAATATATCCCTTGTAGCGGTAAGCTTAAAGTAAATAGTACGGTTATTGCTGTGACCGCAATTTGTGCTGGCATGTAATATTGCCAAACTAGCAAACCAATAACGATTGGTGGTAAGTATTTGCTTGTAGTTTTTATGTAGTTAATGATTTTTAATTCAGGAAATGAATATGCTAATTGTTTATCTGTCGGGCAAAGCTTTATATATCGTTGGCCTGCTTTAAATGTGCTTATTACATTCATATTTTTCCGATTCCTCGACATTCACTTGTTATTATCTTAAAATAGTACCATTCAAATTGGGGACTCTCATTATTCTATCTCAAAAAGTAAGATATCAGAAGTCACCTTAGCGTAGTCACATTGATTTTAAATCATGTGCTTAGTTACCAATTTTGATTGGTATATATCTTTTTATTCAATCTATAGGAATTACTATGTCATCAAGTAATAACGCTCTTGTTCTTAATTGCGGAAGTTCATCATTAAAATTTGCTATTATAAACCCTGAAAACGGTGATGAGTTTCTTTCTGGATTAGCCGAATGTTTTAACTTGCCTGATGCACGCATTAAGTGGAAACTTGATGGTGTTAAAGGTGAAGCATCTTTAGGTGCAGGCGCTGCACATAGTGAAGCAATTAAATTTATCGTTAATAGTATCTTCCCACAAAAACCAGAATTATTAGATAGTATTAAGTCTATTGGTCATCGAATTGTTCACGGCGGTGAAAAATATACACAATCAGTTGTGATTGATGATTCAGTATTAAAAGGTATTGAAGATGCAGCAGCTTTTGCTCCGTTACATAATCCAGCTCATTTAATCGGTATTCGTGAGGCATTTGAAGCCTTTCCACACTTAAAAAATAAAAATGTTGCTGTGTTTGATACTGCATTCCATACAACAATGCCAAAAGAAGCTTATTTATATGCTCTTCCTAACGAGCTTTATACTAAACATGGCGTTCGTCGTTATGGTGCGCACGGTACTAGCCATTATTATGTTAGCCGTGAAGCTGCAAGATTATTAAATAAACCTGTTGACCAAACGAATGTGATCACTTGTCATTTAGGTAATGGCGCATCAATTACTGCCGTTAAAAATGGTGAATGTGTTGAAACTTCAATGGGGTTAACGCCACTCGAAGGTTTAGTTATGGGTACGCGCAGCGGTGATATCGATCCTGCTATTATGTTCTTCTTACACGACAATTTAAAAATGTCAGTTGCCGATATTAACAATCTTTTAAACAAAAAATCAGGTTTATTAGGTTTGACAGGTGTAAGCAGTGACTGCCGTTATGTCACCGATAATTATGATACTAATGAAGATGCCAAAAATGCTTTAGATGTTTTTGTTCATCGTTTAGTAAAATATATCGGTGGTTATGCAATGTTATTAGACGGTCGTTTAGATGCTATCGTCTTTACTGGCGGTATTGGGGAAAATTCTGAAGAAGTTCGTCGTATGGCATTACAAAAATTAAGCATTCTTGGCTTTGAACTTGATCAAGAGCGTAATCTTGCTGCTCGTTTTGGCCAAGGTGGTACAATTACTAAAGAGGGTTCTGCAATTGCGATGGTTATTCCAACCAATGAAGAACTTGTTATTGCTCAAGATGCTGCGCGTCTAACCGCGTAATAAATATTTAAAACCGCCTAAATGGCGGTTTGTTTTTATATAATGAAGAATTAAGAGGTAACAATTATGTCTCGTACAATTATGCTCATTCCAACTGGCACCAATGTTGGTTTAACTGGTGTGAGCCTTGGTGTTATTCGAGCTATGGAGCGTCAAGGTATTAACTTAAATGTATTTAAGCCCGTTGCACAGCCAAGAGCGGGTGGTGATGCGCCAGATAATACGACAACTTTAGTTAGCCACAACACATCAATTCCAGCGCTAAAACCGCTTAAAATGAGCCATGTTGAAAACCTATTAGGTTTAAATCAACAAGATGTATTAATGGAAGAAATCGTTGCCCTTTATGCTGAAAACACGAAAGGTGCTGATGTTGTTTTAGTTGAAGGTATTGTGCCAACATCGGATTATCCATTTGCTAACGAGCTTAATAATAATATCGCTAAAACCCTTGGCGCCGAAATTATTTTTGTCGTTAATATGGGTAAAGATACACCAGAACAGCTTAGAGATCGTATTGAAATTGCGCGTTCTAACTTTGGTGGTATTAAAAACGAAAAAATCGTTGGTGTGATTGTTAATAAAGTGAATGCGCCAGTTGAAGAACAAAATCTTGCTCGCCCAGATGTTGCCGAAATTTATCATACCCCTAAATTTGACGATAAAAAAATCACCATTAAAGATTTAAGTGCGCATAGCCCACTTCCTGTTCTGGGTTGTATTCCTTGGAATATAGATTTAAGTGCTTGCCGTTCTATTGATATTGCTAAACATTTTGATGCAAAAATTATTAATGAAGGCGATATCAAAAACCGTCGAATCAAACATATTTCTTTCTGCTCACGTAGTGTGCCTAATATTATTAGCCATTTACAACCTAATGCACTGTTAGTGACTTCAGCTGATCGTGCTGATGTATTAGTTGCTATTAGTTTAGCTGCCATGAATGGTGTGGCTATTGGTGGTGTGCTTTTAACGGGCGGTTATGATATTGATGAAAAGATCGCAAAATTATGCCAACCAGCTTTTGATACAGGTTTACCAGTATTTACTGTGAAAACTAATACTTTTCAAACATCTATTAATTTACAGCAATTTAATTTAGAAATTCCTGTTGACGATAAAGAGCGAATGGAAAGCACACAAAATTATGTGGCGGATCATATTGATGCAAATTGGATCAAATCATTAAATGAAGTGGTTAATTCTGCTCGTCGTTTATCTCCACCAGCTTTCCGTTATCAATTAACAGAGCTTGCACGTAATGCTAAGAAAGTGGTTGTATTACCTGAAGGGGATGAACCAAGAACGGTTAAAGCAGCGGCAATTTGTGCTGAACGTAATATCGCTAAATGTGTATTAATTGGTAACCCTGACGAAGTGCGTAAAGTTGCTGCTTCACAAGGTGTCACTTTAGGCCAAGGTGTTGAAATTGTTGATCCTGAAAACATCCGCGAAAAATACGTTCCTCGCCTTGTCGAATTACGTAAAAATAAAGGTATGACAGAAGTAATTGCTCGTGAGCAATTAGCTGATAATGTAGTACTTGGTACAATGATGCTTGAAGCAAATGAGGTTGATGGTTTAGTGTCAGGTGCTGTGCATACAACTGCTAATACTATCCGTCCACCATTACAATTAATTAAAACTGCCCCGGGTAGTTCACTTGTTTCATCAGTATTCTTTATGTTAATGCCTGATCAAGTCTATATTTATGGCGACTGTGCAATTAACCCAGATCCAAACGCACAAGAATTGGCTGAAATTGCAATTCAATCTGCTGATACTGCAATCGCTTTTGGTATTGAACCACGTGTAGCGATGATTTCGTACTCAACTGGAAGCTCAGGTCAAGGCGCAGATGTTGAAAAAGTGAAAGAAGCAACTCGTATTGCTCAGGAAAAGCGCCCAGATCTTATGATCGATGGTCCTTTACAATATGATGCAGCTGTAATGCCAGATGTGGCAAAATCAAAAGCACCAAATTCGCAAGTTGCAGGTAAAGCGACTGTGTTTATCTTCCCTGATCTTAATACCGGTAATACGACTTATAAAGCTGTACAGCGTTCAGCGGATCTTGTTTCGATTGGTCCAATGTTACAAGGTATGCGTAAACCAGTTAATGACTTATCTCGTGGTGCATTAGTTGATGATATTGTTTACACTATTGCTTTAACAGCGATTCAATCAGCTCAAGAACAAAATGCGACAAAATAAGTTTAGCAAAACGTTCTAACTATAGATAAAAGGTGATGTAATATCACCTTTTTTAATTAAATTTAGTCAAGTAATGAGCTTTAACAGCTTGAGTTATAACGATTTAGTTTTAAAGTATTTTGTTCTAGAAATTTGAGACAAAGTCTTCAAAAACTTATTTTAAGTCAAGTTGATGCATTCAAAGTTGATAAAAACAATAAATAATAAAAATTTATAAATGATTTTATCCCTTCATGTTGGTTTTTAATAGTGTTAATAACATTTCCATAAATTGTTCTTTATCACCTTGTAATGTTGAAAAAAAATCTTTATCTATTTGTTCAACCAAAGGTACAGTTTCATTTGCTTTATTCAATCCTTTTTGTGTTAATTGAATGGATTTTGCTCGACTATCTTTAATTGAGCAAGAGCGTTTTATATAATCTTTTTTTTCTAAATTCTCTAATATTTGGGAAATTGTCATCACATCGATATTTGTTTTATTTGATAAAATAACTTGTGTTATTTCGTCTGGTTGCTGTGATAGATAAGCAAGCGTTGCAAGCACTATAAATTGAGGATGAGTGATAGACTGTTTTTTCAAGCAATTTTTGATATTCGTATGCCAGGACGAATAAGTTTTCATAAAAATAAAACCAATAGATTCAGAATCAGTTTGGAATTGAGTCAAAAACTTATTGTCCTTTGTCATAATTTACCCTTCAACTAAGCCATTTAATTTGTAAGTTTTATCTATAATATCATCTGAAATCTGTTTTATAAAATCATAGGATGCTTTAGTATCCATTTTTGGATCCGGTTTTAGAGAAATTTCTGATTTTAATGCATATTGATTATGCGATATTTCAATAATTTGATGTGAGAAAAACAGTAAACCTATTTCAGGCATATCAAATTGTTCTGTAAATTCTTGCTCATCAATAATCTTTGATAAAGTCACTTCCATTTCCGGTATATTTTGTAATTTGAAAATACCTTTAGACCCTGTTTTTAAGTCACCAAATATACGAAAGTCTTCAAGATCAGTTTCCCATAATTTTCTTAAATTAAGATCAGTATAGTATTGCCAAATTTGAGTTGGTTTAGCTTTGGTTGGTAATATGAAAGAAATTGAAATGGTATTCATAGTGTCTCCTTTTAATAAGTTATCTTGTAATAAGTTTACTTATTATAAGTTTG
>NZ_LZGX01000073.1:0-32611 GCF_001690825.1 Gilliamella sp. Fer1-1 | reverse complement strand
TTTATACTAAATCAACATGTTATAAATGATAAAGTCGCCTACATTGAGACATATGAAAGTTTATATTTAATACCCCCTTTCTTTAATTAAATTTTGCCAGAAAAGTCACTAAATTTATTGTAATTAACATTGAATTCCGATTTTTGGAAAAATATTCAAACACAATGGTGATATGATGGCTTACTTGATTAAATTTGGGTATTCCTAATGGAAAAATATACAACAGAGGTATTTAGGCAAGCTCGTATAAGCAGAGATCCTCGGTTTGATGGCAAAGTATTTATTGCTGTTAAAACAACAAAAATATTTTGTCGAACAATTTGTCCTGCAAAACTACCACTGGAAAAAAATGTTACCTACTACTTATCCAAAGAAGAAGCCCTTAGCGCAGGTTATCGCCCGTGTTTTCGTTGTAAACCCGAATTCTCGCCAAATTTTAACGAGCTTTCTCGTTGCTCTATATTTACGCAACAAGCTATAAAGTTGATCCAATCAGGAGAAATGCTAACATCTAGTGTAGAAGATATTGCATCAGCCTTATTTACTTCCAGTAGAAATCTAAATAAAGCGTTTACAAAAAACTTAGGAATACCTTTAAAACAGTTTCAAGATATGACAAAAGCATTATTTGCGAAAAAACTGTTATACTCATCAAATTTAAGTATTGTTGAAATATCAGAAGCGTGTGGATATAGTTGCGTTAGTGGTCTTTATAACCTGATTAATCGATTTTTGAAAGTTCCAGTTCGAAAATTACTTAGTAAAACTAAGGATGGGGCGAAACTAACAATTGATTTAAAAATACCTTATATAAATTTTTACAATTGGGATTTTTTCCTCACATTTCAATCAAAAAGGCTTATTAGCAACATCGAAAGTATCGAAGGTAGAGTCTATCGACGCACAATAAAAATTGAAAATATCAAAGGCTACTTTGAAATCAAGTGCGAAGATCGTGTTTTTATTATAACTTTAGCTAGGTCATTTCTACCCAAAATGGCAGAAGTCTTAAGAAAAATTTCAGCCATGTTTGATTTGAATTCAAATATTAATTTTATTGAAGATCGGCTTAAAAATTTATATCCATCTATAATAAAAAATAAAGGGTTGCATATTCCTGGTGTTCTTTCGCCATATGAAGCAGGAATTCGAGCTATATGTGGTCAACAAGTCTCTGTTTCCGCGGCGACCAATTTACTAAATCAATTTGTTTCTATTTTTCACAAAAAAGATGAACAAGCAAATCATTACTTTCCCTGCCCAAAAGAAATTACAGCGTCTGGGTTAGACAGAATGAAAACAACTCAATCCAAAAAAAATACATTATTTGCATTTTCTCAGTGGTGCTGCGATTACGATATAAATTCACATATCGATAGTTTGAGCCAAGTAAAAGGTATTGGTCCGTGGACTATCAATTATATAAAGTTAAGAGGAATGAATGCTTCAGATATTTGGATGGAAACGGATTTAGGTATAAAAAAAGCGCTCGATAAATATGAGCTTCGAAATAGTGATAGTGCTGCACCGTGGAGAAGCTATTTGAGTATTCATTTATGGAGCAATTTGTGATGTATTTTGATCAACTTACATGCCCAAAATCATTTCCTTGGCATTTTGCAAATATAGTTGCTACAAATGAACATATCATTGAAGTAATGTTTTCTAACACAGCATCAGAAATTAATAAAAACAAAATCACTGAATTATGTAAACAGCAATTAATACTCTATTTTTCTAAAAAATTGACCACTTTTTGTCTTCCTTTCATATCTCAGGGAACACGCTTTTCGTCCACTGTCTATGATGAATTACTCAAAATTCCTTTTGGTTACACTAGTACTTATAAAGAAATAGCTATTTACCTTGGTTCAAAAAATAAATCAAGAGCGGTTGGTCATGCTTGTTCATTGAACAAAATTTCTATTATTGTGCCATGCCACCGTGTAATAAGCTCTGATGGTGGTTTGAAAGGTTATGCTGGCGGCCTGATAACAAAAAAATGGCTTCTTAACCATGAATCATTGCTAAAAAATAATGTTAATTTATTTTGAGTATGTCTTAGTTTTCAGAAAGGATTGCTGTTATTTATGTGTAATATTAATGATGAATCAAATAATAAAAATATTTCGTTTTTGGAGTATATAAAAAAACCTTTTAATCGATTACCAATATATCAATTTTGGTATCAAATTTATTATGTGGTAATGAATCGAAAAATATCGGATTTAAACCATTCCAAAAGAATAATTTATGATGATTTAGAACCCTATTCCATAATTTATGCTGCTCATTTTAAGGACAAGGTCGTTGCCACCATCAGGTTGATAGAGTCTGAGAAAATGCTTAATTCAGAATATAGTTTAATGCTTCAATCTGTTACTAAAAATAATTCTATATTTTTAACAAAATTGATGGTTTCAAAAGATTTTCGGTGCTTAGGTTTGGGTTGTAACTTGTTAGCGCAAGCGGAAAAACTTGCAAATTTAAGAGGTAAAAAAACAATCATTCTGGATTGCAATAATTATATGGTTCCATTTTTTTTAAAAAATGGGTTTTATTTCACAAATATAACTACGGTTAATAGTCCACACTACGGGGATGTTTATTGACTGAAAATAGTAAAGGCTAAAATAAATTATGAATTATTCAACTTTCAAAGCGTTACACTCTAAAAAATCTTTTTTTGTTTTGGCTAATTGCTGGGACGTGCTTTCAGCAAGAATTTATGAGAAGGCTGGTTATAAAGCTTTAGGTACATCAAGTAGCGCATTATCGGCAACCAATAACGTGAAAGATGGTGAAAACATCACATTCTACACAGTTTTGCATAATGCTCAAAATATTCTAAAGGTAGTAAAAATCCCCTTATCTGTTGATATGGAAAAAGGGTATTCATCTCGAGTAACTGATATTGTCGATAACGTGATTAAATTAGCAGATATCGGATGTTCTGGAATTAATATTGAAGATTCGCAAATTAGTGGAAGCTTACAATCCCCGACAAATTTTTCAAGAATTATATCGCTCATAAAATCAACATTACTCGCCAAAGGGTTTCCTCATTTTGTTCTTAATGCAAGGACTGATACTTATTTGAGCCCATATTGTCATGATAAATTGACTGAAACAATGGCTAGGGCTTCTGTATATAAAAGCGCTGGTGCCGACTGTTTATTTGTTCCAGGGTTAAGCAATTTAAATGAAATTCGTGAGATTTCCGATGAAATAGCGCTCCCCTTAAACATTTTAAATTTACCTAACATCAGTAACATAGATGATCTTCAGTTAGCAGGAGTCAATCGATTTAGCCTAGGAAACTCTGTATTTGACGAAATGTTAGCATATTTAGAAAAGTCAATTAACCGAACAATTCATAATAAAAATTACGCGAGTCATTACAGCCATGATCCACTAAATCTATTATTTAATTGAAAACCTATAACATTCCAAAGAATTTGTGCTAGTAAGAGGCTGGCACAAGGTTGCTATCATACTAATTATCTTATCGTATTTTGTAATTATATAGTATGGCCACACTTTTTAGTACCAAAAAGATATGGATATTGACCCAAAGTAATGTTATGCCTTTTACCTTCTTTCATAATTCTGAATTTAAAAGATTTAGTACCAGAACTGGTTACATTCAAAGATAAGCCGAGAATATCATATAGCTGATAATCTTTTGTTTTAGGTTTTGCGTTACGGATAATAGCATCAGTAAGAGCCATGATAAGTCTCCTTAAATAAAATGAGTAAGGTTTGAATTATCAAGCTTAAAAAGTTGGAAACACTGAAAAATACAAAATGCCAAATGAAGTGTCAAACTGAGTTGGTATCCTTTAGATTATAGTGGATGAATATAGAATAAAAAATCCCAGAAACAACCATCTAAGCTAGAAATACGTTGACTTAATGGATTATTTTAGAAGTTTTTAGATTAATAATTGGAGCGGGAAACGAGACTCGAATCCAATTTTATAACCTATTGTATATAAAGAAATTATTCAAATGCCAATATTGTTTTCGCTAACCTTTTGGACTATTTTTTGGACTAGTTCTTAGCGGTTCTTAATGGATGTTTATGGACTTCTACGGACTCAAAGCATAAAAACCACTTATTTACTAGACCTTGCCTTACCATTTTATGGTACGAGGCTATTTATTGACAAGTTATTTGATAGAATAATTTGACATAAATGAATTGGCAGATTTTTTATAAGATTTAACTAATTTTTCCGCTCGTTCAACCATTTCGTGACGTATATGCTCAGGCTCTAAACAAATACATTTATGACCTAAGCTCAGCAAAATTCCATAACTGTAGTCATCATCAATAAAGTTAAAATTTACAAGATATTGTTGTTCGTTTAATTTCTTAATATCTTTTTCGTCACAAAAATCTAAAATGCGATCCAAAAGAGATTCATCTATTAGTAATTTTATTTTAAAAATCTTTTTTTTCATATCCTTTTCGAATAAAGAAAATACTTCAGGAGATGTCTGACTAATAAATTTAGTATTAGTTTCTCTAATGTTTGACATCTTTGACAATTTAAATATACGAAAATCATTTCTATTTAGGCAAAAAGCTTGTAAATACCATTGTTTTTCCTTAAAAATAAGTTTATATGGCTCAATCAAACGCGAGGCTTGTTTATTTTTAACATTCAAATAATCAAACGATAAAAGTAGTTGCTCATTCAGTGCCAGTCTTATAATGGAAATTTTTTTATTAATATTTTGTTTGGAAAACCAAGGCGATATATCAACAATAAGTTGATTTAAGTTATTTGTAACTTCATCAAGTTCTTGTTCTGATAAAAGACTCTTAATTTTTTCAAGTGTTCTTAAATTTTCACTTTCTTTTAAAACCGGTGAGGATAATAAGTTGAGGCCTTTTAATAAAACAACGACATCTTCTTTAGTGAATAAACCTTTATTAACTTTATAATTTTTTAAAATACTTATTCCACCCGCACTTCCTTGATACGTAATAATGGGTATACCAGCGCCCTCAATAACTTGTATATCTCGATAAATAGTACGCAATGATACATTTAATTTTTCTGCTAATTCTTTACCGCTTATTTTTTCTCTTTGAAGCAATACCATAATGATAGTAATTATACGATTAATTTTCATGCTTTATATTTACAAAATAATTTACATTAAATTTTAAATATGACATACAGTTGTCATCAATGCTACATCATAATATAGATAATCAAAATTAAGTAAATTAATTTTTATCACTAAGAGGAAACAAAAAATGTTTAAACCTAATAGCGTTATTGTTTATGTCAAAGATGTCGATACTAGTACTGAATTTTACACAAAAATACTAGGGCGCCCACCTATTGAAACTTATCCTGGCTTCGCTGTATTTTTATTGAATGATAATTTTATTTTGGGGCTACAAGGGGCTGATGAAATAACTCCAAAGGCACCCAATCATTATGGTGGTTTTGAGTTGTCATTTAGTGATGTAACAAAAAATGATGTAGATGAGATTTATGCGACATGGAAGGAACTAAACGTCAAAATTGAACTTGAACCCCAAATGCTCGATTTCGGATACACATTTGTAGGAAATGATCCCGATGGTCATCGACTCCGTGTTTGTGCTACCGACACTTCAAAGTTTGAATAAAAAAATATCTTAAGAATTTGAAACAATGGGTGCTTCATTATGCAGCCATTGTTTATGAGGAATTCATTTCATGAAAAAAGTATGGTTAATCACGGGAGCATCTCGTGGTTTGGGTTTCGCTTGGGCAAAATCTGCTCTGGCTCGAGGTGATTTGGTAATTGGTGCTGCAAGAAATATTAATAATTTAGATGTACTTAAACAAGAATATTCCTCAAATTTCATTTCAGTTCAGATGGATGTTACTAGTGAAGCATCAATCAAAAAAGCTGTAAAGGAAGGCATTAAATTATTTAAAAAAATCGATGTACTAATTAACAATGCTGGTTATGGTCTCTTTAGCCCTGTTGAAACTGCAACAGAACAGGACAGCCATAACGTATTTGAAACAAATTTTTTTGGTTCACTACGTGTTATTCAGGAAGTGCTTCCAATTATGAAACAGCAAAAACATGGGCACATTATCCAAATTTCGAGTATTGCGGGTTTAGTAAATTTTCCTGGTATAGGTCTTTATAACGCATCAAAATCTGCAATTGAAAGTTTAATTGAATCGTTAAATCTAGAAATACAAAATACCGGAATTAAAACATCAATTGTAGAGCCTGGTCCTCATGCCACTGATTGGATTGATAAATCATCAGTTAGTCCTGAGTACGATACGAGTTATCCAACAAAAAAAGAATTCATAGAAAAGTTCTGGCCTCGTTTGCCTCTTTCTAAAACTGAAAACGCGGTTCAACCTATGCTTGATCTGGTTGATTCAAAGACCCCTCCTTTTAGATTAGTTATTGGAGACGGGTTAAAAAAATTAATTAAAGATTCGCTCAAACTACAAATTGAAAATATTAATTTTTATCACGAGTCGTAAATCTACTTAACAGGGTTTTAATAATGAGTAATTATGATGTAGTAAAACAATATATGGAAACTAAAGGTTCTGCACGCTTGAACAGACATGAGCTATTTACTAACGATGGTAACGCGGGACTTTGGACTACTGATTCTGGAGAACCTATTATTATAAAAGGCAAGGAAAATTTAGCCAAACACGCAATATGGTCCCTTCAATGTTTCCCTGACTGGGAGTGGTTCGATGTCGTAATACATCAAACTTTGGATGAAAACATTTTCTGGGTTGAATGTAAAGGGAAAGGGAAAATTATTTTTGAAGGTTATCCTGAAGGATATTATCAAAATGACTTTATTCACTATTTTCAATTTGAAAATGGAAAAATTAAACTTCAAAAAGAGTATATGAACCCTTGCTTACAATTAAAATCACTTAGCCTTAATGTTCCTCAAATAGTAAGAAAAGGTTTATAAGAGAATTTTGTATTTTGATAAGAGTAAGGAATAGTAATGGATAATATTAATAAATTACCAAGTTTAATAGACTATGATTCATCTAAAATTTCTTTAATAAATGGAAATATCGTTAATTGGGTTTTAGATCCTTCCAGATGTATTTTATTAATACATGATATGCAGCAATACTTTCTGAGTGCATTGTCTTTAGTAACAAAAGAAAATTTAATTAACAATTGCGCTTCCATTCTGAGTGTGGCAAGAACAGAATCAATACCCGTAGTTTATACAGCACAGTGCGGAAATATGACTGTTTTAGAAAGAGGGCTATTAAAAGATTTCTGGGGAACAGGAATGAATAGGGAGTATAAAAATATAGAAATAGTTCCTCAATTGAAACCTGAAGAGAGAGATCTTGTACTTTCAAAATGGAGGTACAGTGCATTTCACAAAACATCCTTTCTAGACTATTTCAAAGAGCAAAATCGAGATCAAATTATTATATGTGGGGTTTATGGTCACATTGGTATTCTTGCCACGGCTATCGAAGCATATTCCAATGATATTGAAGTTTTTGTTATCAATGATGCTGTTGTTAGTTTTTCAGCTAAACATCAATTTGATGCGATAAATTATATGTCTCAATGTTGTGCAAGAGTAATCAATACACAGGATGTTATCAGTGAAAATTATTAATGAAAAATTAAATTTATTATCTGAGATTGTTAATGAGCAGCATGAATGCTTCGCAATGATTTATAGACCAAAATATGATGATATCAACTTAGAAATATTAGTTGGAATTGAAAATTTCTTGGAAACTACGGATGACATTGAGGAATTAATTAAAAATACAAAAATTAACAAAAAACATCTTTTAGTTATACCTTACAGGCAGATACGAGAAAAAGGATTTGAAGTCAAAGATGATAATTCTCGATTAGTTTCAATTGAGGTATGTAAGCAAGAGAAACATTTATTATCTGAGGTTATGGCTTCATTACCATGTGAAGGTGTAAAGACGAGTCATTGCTCATTTGTAGACTCTGATGATGAATATGAAGAAGTTGTAAACAAGATCATTCGTGATGAAATAGGAAGTGGACAGGGTGCCAATTTCGTCATAAAAAGAACATTTAATGGTCATATAGATAACTTCTCTATACGTAAAATTTTTTCTATATTCAAAAAATTAATAGCTAAAGAATCTGGTTCTTATTGGACTTTCCTTATCAAAACGAAGTCTTGTATCTTAATCGGTGCTTCCCCAGAACAACATATAAGTCTAATAAATAATCGAGTATCAATGATGCCAATAAGTGGCACTTATAAGTACCCAGCTTCAGGTCCGACGCCCAAAGGATTACTAGATTTCCTTAATGACAAAAAAGAGGAAAATGAATTATACATGGTACTTGATGAAGAATTGAAAATGATGACAAAAATATGTTCAGAAAATATTTTAGTTTCAGGGCCACAATTATTTCCTATGTCGAAATTACTGCATACTGGTTATATTATTTCTGGACAAAACTCTTCAACTATATCCAATTTAATCAAATCATCCTTGTTTGCTCCAACTGTGACAGGAAGCCCTTTAGAAAATGCCTCTAGAGTAATTGCCAAATATGAATCAACGCCCCGATCATATTATAGCGGTTGTGCTTTGTTGTTGGAAAATGATGATATTACTAATATTGACTCTTGTATATTAATAAGAACTCTTGAAATTGATTACACAGGCAAATTTGCATTAAGTGTGGGAGCAACTATTGTTCGTGATTCCGTATCAAGTGAGGAATTGAAAGAAACAAAAATAAAGGTTGCTGCATTACAAGGTTCTCTTGGCCTATCTGTTGATAATGATCTATTTTCTAATTCAACGGTAAATCAAGTGCTATTAAATAAAAATAATAATATTGGTCGTTTTTGGCTTACACCAAAATTAGGATCTAATGGCAACAAAAATTTATCAAAATATAATATTGTGATTATTGATAATGAAGATGAATTTACGTCCATGATGAAATATCTACTTAAATCTATGGGGTTTAATGTAAGAATTATTAACTATTTAGATATCAATGATATTAAGCATGATGAGATAATTTTTGTTGGGCCGGGTCCTGGCGATCCAAGAGATATTCGAGACAAACGCGTTATAGCTAGCAATCAAGTTATCCAGATGGCGATTGATAAAAAACGATATTTTTTTGCAGTTTGTTTTGGACATCAAATTCTCAGTCAATTTTTAGGTTTAAAAATAGAACGCTTAGCTAATCCGAATCAAGGGGTGCAAAGGAATATTTCTTTTTTTGGAAAAAAGGAAAAAGTGGGATTCTATAACACATTCACTGCAATTTATAAGCCATTAAAAAATAATAAAATTGATGGATTGGAAATAGCTTATGACGATATTAGTGGCGAAGTATTTGGGTTAAGGGGTAAGCATTTTGCCTCAATGCAATTTCATCCAGAATCAGTGATTAGCATTGATGGAGAAAGAATAGTTTGGGAATTAATTAATTCGGTAATGAAACTATGCACTTAGAAATTATTTATTGGAAACTCAACAAAGATGGCATTTCATTGGATGATTTGAACATGCATATAGATAAAGAGAACATTTTGCAGTGGAAAAAAATAAAAGAAATCGAGTCTAAAATTTGGATTGAAAACAAAAATGAAGGCTGGTGGGGAGCAATAATAGTTTGGAAAAATAAGAAACCACCATTATCTGAACTACCCAAAAATATCCCTAGGGCAATAATTAAAAGACCGCCAGATATACGGTTAGAGTTTTCAATAGTTGATAAAATTTAAAATATAAAGTTTATGGATGGAGTCATGTTAAATTATTTTATTGTTGACGCTTTTAGTGATAAACCATTTAAAGGCAATCCTGTTGCTGTTTTTACTGACTGTGATGATTTGTCTGAAAAAACAATGCAATCAATAGCAAGGCAAATGAATCTTTCGGAAACTACTTTTATACAGTCTCCTAAGAAATGTGGGGATGCTTGCGTAAAAATTTTCACTCCTGTAAATCAGCTACCTTTTGCTGGCCATCCATTACTTGGTACTGCGCTTGTACTTTATTTACTTCACAAAAAAAATAATATTTTAGTGGAAACTAACAAAGGTGTCTTTAATTTTGGTATTTCCATCCATCCAAATAATTCTGGATATACTTCAGCTCATGTATTGATGGAGCAACCAAATCCAATTATTAATGAATATGAATATAAAAATGAACTTTTATTAGCCTCTGGTATTAAAAAAAGCACTTTACCAATTGAAATATATGATGTTGGTCCGAGACATGTTTTTATTGGATTAGAAAATGAAAAACAGCTTGCTTCAGTATGTCCTGATTATAAAAAATTGTCTGAACATATTGATATGGCACTTTTATGTTTTTCCCCAAGTGAGCAATCACATTGGAGATTAAGAATGTTTTCACCTGCCTATGGTGTTGTTGAAGATTCTGCAACTGGTTCAGCTATAGGGCCTTTAGCTCTACATTTATGCCGGTATGGATTATGCAATTACAATAAAAAAATTGAAGTAATTCAAGGGATAGAAATTAAAAGAAAAGCTTACATGTATGGTTATGCAGAAAATCACAATGATGTTATTAAACTAAAAGTAGGTGGAATTGCTTTACTTATGGGTAAGGGGCAATACTTCATCTAGGAGAATATGTATGTCAAGTAAATTAGAAAGTATGTCAGGTAGAGCTGATACACCATTTCCAGATTTTTCTGAGCAATTATTGAATCCCATTTTGTTAGTAAATGAATGGTTAGATTATGCTCAGAAGGAAAAAGTTAGAGAACCAAGGTCCATGGTGTTAACCACATGTAACATTGATAAACAATTATCTTCTAGGGTAATGGCATTATTAGAGTTTTCTTGTGGCGAAATATTTTTTGCTACGCATACATGTAGTAATAAAATCAGCGATATTAATTCAGGATCTAATGCTGTTGTTCATTTTTATTGGAAGGAATTAGGGCGGCAGCTCTCAATTTGTGGAGCAGTAAAGGAAGCAGATAGAGCCACTTCAGAAATCTATTGGAATAAGAGGCCTGTTGGATTACATCCAATGACTGTAGTTTCACGGCAAAGTCAATTATTGGATAACCCTAAGGAATTACAAAAAAAAGCTGATGAATTGGCTGGAATTGGGCCTCTTCCCTGCCCTGAACATTTTGCTGTTTATATTCTAGTCCCACAAACTATCGAATTTTGGGCATCAAATTCACAACGAATTCATAGAAGAATAAGAGCAGAAAACAGAAATGGAGTTTGGAATTCAGCTTGGCTTCAACCCTGATATTTTTATTAAAATAAGGAATATTGTATGTGTAATGATTTATTTAATCAGCACTTAAAAAGTGTAATGGATTTTCATTTTTCTGCTGATACAGGAACTCCTTTTTGGTTGAAGAAAAAGACAAATTTAGGATTTGATCCTTTGATTGACATTAATAGTTTTGATGATTTGAGACTTTTCCCTGACATATCAGAAGAGCTTAAACACATTGATGTGAGAGAACTTATACCTAAAGGATTAGAAAAATTTTCAGATCTTGGTGTATTTGAGAGTGGTGGGACAACTGGTAGACCCAAAAAGATAGTAGTTTTCAACGAATGGTTAAACTTATTAGTTGACTGGCGATGTGAAAAAATGCTTCAACCTAAAATTAATAAATCTAAAGATTACTTGGCTGTAATCCCCACTGGTCCTCATATAGTTGGTGAAATAAACAGGAGAAGGGCTTTAAAATTAGGTGGATTATTTTTTTCAATAGATCTAGACCCTCGTTGGGTGAAACGGATGATTCAAGCAAAAGAAAACGATGTTGTTGAACAGTACAGTAGCCATTTGATTGAGCAATTAGAAAATATAGTATCAACTCAAGATATTGGTTACCTAGTGATCACCCCACCACTATTGGAAAAAATTGCTCGTAATTCATTACTAGTGAAAAAACTTAATGATTCATTACAGCAAATTATTTGGGGGGGAACTCAGATGAATCAAGATGTTTTGCTCTATTTGCAAGAAAATATTTTCCCAAATGTACCAATCTCAGCAAGCTATGGAAATACAATGGTTTTAGGAGAAGGATGTGCAAGACTTAATGAGACTTATGATGGTATGCCTATTTTTGATAGCTTCAGTCCCAATATTATTTTTGATGTTAGAGATTTAAATAACTGTTTGGAAAGTGCTACATATGGCTCTAGAGGAAGAGTATTCATGCATCACATTACCAAATATGCTTTTTTTCCAAACATAAAAGAAAGAGATACAGCAATTAGACTTGCCCGCAATGATAATTTAATTGGGGATGCGGTTTCTAAAGTAGAGCCTGTAAGTGTATTTGGTGGAGTAGAGGTTATAGAGGGTGTTTACTAATGAATATATCACCACATCACGTAGATAGTATAGAGTCAGACAAAATATATGTTACTAAGAATCGTTATATATTAAAAAGTTATATGGAAAAGGATATCGCCGATGTAGGGATTGCTCCTTCAGTGTATATATATGATTTAGTTAACAAGATGAAATCTAACTCACGATTACCACTTGCAAAAATACAGGAATCTATTCAAAAGGCAGCCGAGATATTTTTGTATGACGAAGTAAATGGATTAACAATAAATGAATATATAAAATTAGTACATCAGTCTACAGGTTTACCAGTATCTATCATTGATAGTAGCACAAAAAATATTTATGAATCTCTAAAAAATATTGAAGAAATCATACAAGAAATGTTGCCATCTGGAATGATTATCTCTTCGAAAAAAAAATTAACCGAAGGGGTTAGTATTCCAGCGCGAAGAGGTAATATATTAAGCATAATAGCTGCCGGTAACGGTCCTGGTTTACACGCCCTATGGCCTCAAGCAATAGCATTAGGATATAAAGTTATTGTTAAGCCATCTAATATTGAACCTTTTACTGCCCAACGTTTAGTATCTTCTCTCCATCGTGCAGGATTAAAACATTATATTGCACTATGTTGTACAGATCATCGAGGTGTTGGCACATTAATTGATTCTACGGATTTATCCATTGTATACGGGGATGCAAATACAGTTAAAAAATATTCTAATAATCCAAAAGTTTTAGTGCAAGGACCTGGCTATTCGAAAGTGATTGTTAGCAGTGATTCAAATAATGAAAGTGCGATTGCTTTAGCTGCAAAATCAATTGTTTCTTTAGGTGGTGCTGCTTGTGTCTCTGCTAGCTCTATCTTTGTAGAAGGAGATAGTCGATTATTTGCTGAAAAATTGAATGATTATATCAAGTCCAATATTTCTATAAATGATTTGCCTAAAGTCTCTTTGAAAAAGCTTGGCTTTTTTAAAGAAGCATTAAATTCATACAGATCTGATGGAAATTTTAAATTTAATTACAAAGAGTTCGATGGAGCCTACATATTATACCCTTATATTGATTTTAGTGCGCAAGACAATAAAGATTTACGACAAAGAGAGCTGCCATTTCCCTGTGTATCTGTCTTACCTTTCGAACAACAAAATTTGTATGATCTTTTGAAAGGTTCCCTTTCAGTAACTTTATATTCTAAAAACATAAAAATGATAAATGAAGTCCTTTCCTATCCCGATATCGGAAATATTTATGTTGGGGATATACCTACAACATGGATGTCTAATAATCTTCCTCATGATGGTTATATTTCAGAATTTTTAATTAAAGGAAGAAGTGTTCGATTTTCAGATGACTGGATTATGAAAAATTCTGAGGAGATTTTAGCATTATGACTGAATATTCAATTATTTTTGCTCCTGCTGATGTATCTCATTCAATGAATGATATGCAGCAGCTTTATATTAAAAACATATTTGTTAAGAAAAGATATGATCAAGTTTCTAACTACGCAGGGATTTCTGTTGATATTCTTCTCAGGAAAAAAAATTATTCAGGCGAATTATCTCATACGCAAATAATTTCTTTAAGTCTACTCGCTGGGATGGTTGGAATTTATGATTACTTAATAAGTTTAAATGTTCCACCAAAAACTGTAAGTGGAATCAGCCTAGGTCAGCTTGTTGCATTTTGTTGTGCTTCTGCAATTTCCTTAAAAGATGCTGTTGGCATTATAAAATACAATTTTTCATCAGGACGTTCGAAGTCAACATCAGAGGCCGTTGGTTTTGTCTTTGTTCCTGGTGGGGATGATGATTATTACAGAAATTTTGAAGGTATTGATGTTGCCGTAGATTATGGTTTTATTCAGAATAATAGTGGTAAGTTTCTAATGCTTTCTGGGCTAAGGTCTAATCTTGAAGAAGCACAAAAAGAAGGACCTTGGGATTTGGATATTCTAGATCAAGAAATGTGTGATATTGCTTATCACTCAAAACTTAGGATTGATATTGGAAAAAAACTATATTCTCTTTTGTCAAATATGGAAATTCTGCCTTGTTCAATTCCTGTTCTTTCATGTATACCCAATTTTCCGAGAATAAGCAAGCCGGAAGATGTGGCGATAGTGCTTTCAAAAGGAGAATATGAAACGCTGCATGTCACAACATTACTTGAACAATTGAAATTAGAGAAAATAGATAAAGTTATTTGTATTGGCCCATTTTTAAGAAGTTTAAATTTTCCATTTACAGTTGAAAGTGAATATTACGATGAAACAACAATTTATGAGTAATAACTGAAAGAGAGATAATTATGAATCAAGATACAAATACACTTTCTAAATTAATTAGAAAAAATTGTGATAAATATGGCAACTTACCAGCCATTGAAAGTGAAATGAATGTAATTAGTTATCATAATTTAGGTGAAAAAGTTGATTACCTATCTGATTTTTTTTCGAGTAGAGGAGTAACTAAAAATCAAGTGGTTGGAATTATGTTATCAAGAAATATAGATCTCATTCCAAGCATGTTAGCCATTTGGGCAAATGGAGCTGCTTTTTATCCTCTAGATCCAAGTTATCCTTTAACAAGGCTACAACAATATACTGAACAAGCTAATCCTTCTTTTATCATTGCAGATACAGAAAATAAAGCCAAAGCTCAATCTCTTTGTAAAAACATAATCGAGCTTGATGGGCAGTGTAAAGTTGAACATAAAAAAATAGTTGGAGTAGATAAATCTGAATCTAAAAATCTTGCTTACATACTATTCACTAGTGGGTCAACAGGAAAGCCAAAAGGAGTGAAGATTACCCACAGCGCTTTAGAAAATTTTATGTTTTCTGTATCTAAAAAGTTTAATTTCACCTCAAGCGATGTAATGCTAGCCCACAGCACGATATGTTTTGATGTTTCTTTTCTAGAGTTATTTTATCCACTTTATGCAGGTGGGAAAACAATTGTTTCAAGTGATTCGCAAACTAAGTCTATTTCAGAAATGATAAAAGTATTGGATAAAGCGACTTTTTTCCATGCGACGCCAAGTTACTTACAAATCTTATTAGCAAACGGTTGGAAACCAAATAATTTATTTACAGTGCTTTCTGGTGCTGAAGCCATAAATTTGCCATTAGTAAAAAAGTTATCATCTGCAAAAGATATATGGAATTTATATGGCCCAACAGAATGTACAGTTTATTGTTCTGTTCATAAAATAAATATAAATGATAATTTTATACCTATTGGAAAGCCTCTAAATGGTGTGAGTTATCATATTTTTGATGCTGATATGAATGAAAGTGACATTGGAGAACTTTATGTTTCGGGTGACTGTTTATCTATTGGCTATTGTGAGAGTCAAGCAGATATTGGTAAATTTATTTTTCATGAAGGATTAAATAGGATCATTTATAAAACTGGTGATTTTGTTAAAGTAATTAATAATGAGCATATTGAATGGCAAGGACGAAGTGAGTCAGAAATTAAAATTAGAGGAAATCGTATTGCTCCAAAAGAAGTTCAAGTTGCACTAGATACAATTAACTCAGTAACTCAATCTTGTGTGACAATTGCGAATTTTAATGGTACTGGCCATGATGCACTAACAGCATATTTAATTGCAGATAATTATATAACGAAAGAAGAAATAGAGGCTTGTTTATCAAATTTGCTTCCAGATTATATGATCCCTGAATATTACGTAGTTCTAACTGAATTTCCTCTTATGCCCAATGGTAAAATTAATAAACAGGAACTACCAAACCCCAATAGAGACAATATTCTATCAAACCAATCTCAAAATAATTTAAATATACAAGATGCCTGTTTTGAAACAACTCAAATTATTTGTGATGTTTTGGGGGATGTAACTAATATATCTCCTTTTCACGCACAAGATAACTATTGGGAATTAGGACTTAATTCGCTTTCTATTTTTATAGCTGCATCCAAATTAACAAAGCTCTTGAATAGAAAAGTAACTGGAAAAATGATTCGTAATTCGAATACAGCAATTGAATTATCAACAAAAATTTAATATTAGGAAAATTATTTATGACAGATATTCAATCAGAGTATTTACAAAAAAAAGTTTACAAGTTTTTAAATAAAAATAGAATTCTCAGTCTTGCTGTTTCTTCAGATGATGATATTTGGGCATCAAATTGTCTTTTCAAGTTTGATGAAACAGATTTTAGTTTAATTATCACAACTGATGGCAACACAAGACATGCAAAAATTATGAAAAACTCTAATGACAAAAATATTGTTGGTACAATTTACTCCCCATCTCCTTTTCTTTTGCTCAAAAAAGGACTTCAGTATAAAGGTATTGTATCTAGCCTTAGTGGGCAAGACTTTGAGGTCTCGAAAAAGTTATATTTAAAAAAATATCCGTTATTCAAAAATCGATTAAAAGAAATATGGAAAATACAATTAAATGAAATCAAGTTTATTGATATGAGAATGGGACTTGTAAAAGTATCAACATGGACTCGCTAATTGTCTTATTTACTCCAATAACGACTATATGAAACAGAAAATAGATTATTCGTCATATATTAAAAATATTTCAAAAAAACAAATTCCTAATTTTTCAGGAATTTGCTATGAGTGTAGTTTTTATACGGAGAATTATTCAGATCTTATAGCAACTAAGCTGCTTGAAGTAGATATTTCCGATGTTATGCCTCATGCAGTAAAAAATCGCAAAGCTGAATTTTTTGCTGGACGTTACCTTGCAAGAAAAGCTCTAGAAGATTGTGATAAAGAATTATTTAATATACGGATTGGAAATGATGGCTCACCATTATGGCCAGAGAAATTTGTAGGTTCAATTAGCCACTGTAAAGAAATTGCAATTTGTACAATTGCATATAAGAAAAATATAAAGTCAATTGGAGTTGATGTTGAAAATTATATAGAGAATGATAATATTGATTTAATTTTAAATGATGTTTTAACAAAATCAGAATATAGGTTTCATCAGTCATCAGCTAGTCTCAATTCAATTATATTTACTCTTATATTTTCAGCAAAAGAAAGTTTGTTTAAAGCGTTAAGTCGAGAAATTAGTTTTTTATTTGATTTTAGGTACTGTCAGCTTGTCAATATAAACTTTTCAAACTACACGTTTACTATTGAGATAATAAAAAAACTTAGCCCAACACTTTTACCAGGTGTTTGTTTCGATGGTTTTTTCGAGCTATGTCGTAACCATGTTTTTACAATTATATTTGAATATTATTAAAAACTAATCTATAGAGTGTGGCATTTGTCAATTTTTCATAAACGGTGATAAGTTAGCAAAATTATCCGCTAAACTGCAAACCCCGTATGAAGTTGAAACACTTGATGTCGATCAACTTGATGAGGATAGTCCACTCAATGGGCAAACTGAAAACACCACAGACGATGAACAGCGAGACGTACTCGGTGAGCTTGAAATCACGGCACGGATGATGATTACCGGAGGTGAAGAAAAAGAAGAAGCACGCATGACACGAGCTGATCGCAGCATGATAAGACAATGTATTGTCGATGCGGCTGAGCAATGCGAAAAACATGATCGTATGGTACTCACTCAGGATATTCGTGATGCATTAAGGAAACGTGCGCAAATCGGACAACTCCCTGAAGCCAGAGCAAATCGCTTACTTGAAATGGCGGATGCGATGGACATGTTTTGTCAAGGGATGGATGGCGATATGTTTAATAAACTGGGAACACCTTGGCCAGAAACCGATATTACCATTGTGGATCTTGCCACCTTTGCGCGAGAAGGTTATAACGCACAGCTTTCCATTGCTTATATCTCACTGATTAATACCGTTAATAATATTGCAGAGCGTGATCAGTTCTTAGGACGCCCCATTATCTTTGTCACTGATGAAGGTCATATTATTACCAAAAATCCACTGCTTTCACCTTATGTAGTCAAAATCACCAAGATGTGGCGAAAGCTTGGTGCTTGGTATTGGCTTGCGACGCAAAACGTGGATGATTTACCGAAAGCGGCTGAGCCAATGCTTAATATGATTGAATGGTGGATTTGTCTCAATATGCCGCCCGATGAAGTGGAAAAAATCGCTCGTTTTCGTGAACTCAATGATGCCCAAAAAGCCTTGATGTTATCCGCCCGAAAAGAATCCGGTAAATATACCGAAGGCGTTATTTTATCAAAATCAATGGAAGTGCTCTTTAGAGCAGTGCCACCGAGTCTTTATCTAGCGCTGGCCATGACAGAGCCAGAAGAGAAGAACGAACGTTATCAACTGACGCAAAAGCACGGTATCAGTGAACTTGATGCCGCTATCCTAGTGGCCCAAATGATGGATAAAAAACGCGGGATCTAATTTGGATAAACTCTTTATTCATCATTTTTTGCTCCTAAACTAACCAAGAATGGCAAGCACCGGTTCGGTGCATCCTGCTTGTTCACTGAGCATTATCAGTGAAACCCAAACTGGCGACATTCTGTGAGTCAGTGTCATTGCGAGACAATGATTGAGTGCAGAATTATAAAACAACATTACTTACTCGCAGGCTTTTTAACGCGAGTGTACTGAATTTTTATTAAAAAATAAAAGAGGATATCTTTATGAGTATATTATTTTATTCATCGGTCGCTATTCCTATCATTGAATCGGCAAGAAAATATAATTGCCGCATCATGTTAGTTAAAGACGGTGGAGTCTATTTGATGGTAAATACGCACAATAAAATGAGTATTGGTTATGCGAAAAATTGTAATCCTGATATTGATCCCGATTACTTTGATTACTCTAGTCGTCATCTTGGCGGTAGTGATTTTTTTGAATCTTTTGATCCCCATGACAAGATATTTGATTGGGTAATCAATTATCAATTAAATCTACAAATCAGTAGGAAAGGTAAAAAAATACTTTTATCCGCAGTACGTGGTGAATCCTATGAATTATCTGAATCAGCATGATAGAAAGAATGCTGACTTTTTAAATTGACTTATAAGCACAATAATTATTTGTTTTTTTGAATAAATGTATTTAACCCTATGGGGAAGTGACTTTTCCCTGTGAAAAACATTTCTCCTTTTTTAATTTACTGAAATGGAGAAATGGTATGTCAAAACCAACTAAAAAAACTGATGCTAAACACTTAAAGCACTATTATGGTATTGCAAAAATCTGTTTTTATATCATGGTCTTTAATATCGTCGTGCGCCTTGACCTTTGGGTTAGTATCGCAGGAATGATTGTTTTACTGCCGTATTTATTACAGAAGTTATTGTTAAAGAAATTGGATGCTGCTAAGTATCTAAATCTTTTTAATCACTATTTTAATGCGATTAAAAAAGTGCATCAAGAACCTAAGATTATCCAAACGCAAGAAAATACCCATACACCTGCGCAGACGATTGAACCGACTCAATCAGAAACGAATGATTTTGTTGATTCTTCTTTTGAAGCCATTTGGCAAGATTGTCCGCAAAGTAATTTTATGTGGGATGTACCAGATTATCAATCAATACATCAGGAGGAACATGGTGAATATTAAAAAACATCTACTAGTGCTAGATGATGGCACGCAGTTACCCTTTCAAGCTATTAGACCTACTGCGAGTTATCTCACTGATAAAAAGGTTGTTAATCCCCTGAAGTCTAAATCACTCCATCATTGATGGTTAATTAATTGGGTTTTAATTCTGAAGAAAGCACCTGTTAGGGCTTTCTTCTATTTATCCCAAAAGAACTTCATAATTTGTAAAGTAAATATAACTAGGTGTTTTTTTAATACCTAATTAGGTATATAATTAAATCAGTTAAACTTCCAATAAGGAGTCTATGATGCAATTAAGTGGACAAGTTAAATCTATTACGTTTTTGAAAAATAATACAGGTGAAGTCATGAGCAAGTTAGCAGAGGATCGTCAACCCTTTGTTATTACACAAAACGGTGAAGCTAAAGCCGTTTTAATGGATGTTAATGATTATGACGAACAAATGCACAAAATTGCAATGTTGCAACGTTTGGTTGTTGCAGCTCAAGAAACGGAACAAGGGCAATATCGCCCAGTCGATGAAGTCTTTGCTGAAATTTTAGCAGAAGACAACGAGAGTTAACGATGACGGCTAATTATAGTGTAGTCATTGTTAAAAGTGCAGAGCGAGACATTAAGCATATTTATAATTACATCAAAAAAAATGACTGTATTGAAAATGCAAAATATGTGTTTAATCAACTTTTAAAAGCAATCAAAACACTTGAAATGTTTCCTCAACGGGGAGCTAATCTTGCAGAGTTTTATGGTACTCAGACAGTTAGCTATCGGGAAATTAGTTTTAAAGTCTATCGAATCATTTATCAAATTAATGAAAACAAAAAAACAGTTGTTATTCAGATGGTGATAGATGGTCGTCGAAATTTAAAACCAATACTAGAAGAACGTTGCAAGTAACGATCCATTTACATAATACTAATGCTCAAGCTGAGCATTAGTATTTTTGTAATCAAAATAAACAACTCTTATTTTCTATTAATCCTCGTTCATAAAGCCTAACTAGGTTTAAATCTCATGCATTGCAATTAATGTGAAGGCAATCCATGAAAATCAAATCCTTATTATTTATCGTCAGCATACTGGCGTGTAGCTTAACTGCACATGCTTCAGTGACTATTGTGACTGATAAACTACATCCACTACACAATATTCCTAATGATGCCGAAATTATTATGCTTGATGACAGCATCGAGCTTCATGCTACCTTATCCGACAATCTGCCCAATGACCCTGTACAGGCTGAGCAACTCGTCAAAGCACGGTTAACGGCGTTAGCAAACAGCTATCAACAAAACATGAAGCAAGCATTACAAGGTGCATTAGCGGCTTATCAGCTAGGTGTCATCAAAATTCCTGCTGTGATTCAGGATAATCGCTATGTCGTTTATGGTGAATCAGATGTTTTAGCTGCGTTAGCGCTTATTAAGCAGCGAGGACAGGATGAACCGTAAACATTTCTCAATCACCGTATTAGTAGCCTTTTTTGCAACGTTCAGCGTCAATGCCAAAATTAATACAGTCGATATTTCCGCATCAACGCTGTCTCCAGATTGCCTCGAATACCGAATTGCCGGTATTTGTTATTGGCTTTTGTGTACACCATTAGGTTGCAAAGTCAAAACATCGGTAAAAGTCAAACACTATGTCCCTGATGCTGTGGTCACAAGCTATGTCAGTACGGGCGACAGCCCTTGGACCGAAACGGCTATTATGGGAACCCCTGTACCTGGTGCACAAAGTGGAAGTTATGCAACATCCAATCAAGCTAACGAAAATACCATTGCTAAATTTAATAACGTTGATGTGATTGGTCATCCGAGTAGCAGCTTATTCAACCAGTTTGTGAGTAGTTACGGCTATAGCTGCCAAGGGGCAGGCCAATCCTTTATTCCTTATTTTATTTCAACCCTTGATACCGTGGCTTGGCGTTACAACGTGCCCGAAGTCGCCTATCCAGAATCGTTAATCCTAGGAACGCGAGAAATCGGTACACGTACTTCAGCAAATTTATGGGGCAATGTTTATCCGCGTGGCGGTTTTACGCATCAAGCCGATGATTACAAAGCAGCCGCAACCAATGCACAACGAGCAGGCGATATCGTCACGCGCCGTGGACAACCGCATGTTTACTTGCCACTCCTTGCCAACAAAAAAGACGGCTATTGGCCCGCTGGTGAATTAATTGAGAGCAAAGCGTCCACCGGAAAATGGCAGGCACTGACCCCAAAAACGTCCTCCAGTTGCCAAGTGTTTCCCGACAACCAAACCCTACATGAACAAGCTGACGATGGGGCTTATGCGTGGACGTTATGGCGACCTTATAGCTGCTGTAAACGCCGTGGGCAAACTTTTTTATATAGCATTGATTTTTAATAAGGACCCAAACATGATTGATTTATATAAACGTACCTTGCTTATTAGTTTGTTAAGTCTGGTTGGATTTACTGTACCAATGACCAGTTATGCGATTCAAACCCAAATCGATGACACCAGTATTAATACGAGTGGTGCTGTCATTGATGATTATGTTTTTTACAACATCGGTGGTGGTCGCGCGGTATCTATGTCAAAGCACAACAACATGCAAAGTATCAAAATTGGTGCGGGTTGGAATAGTAACTTAATTTGTGGTGACATGAACTTGGAAACCACCCTACAAAACCAACTCAACGGCGTAACGAATGGCTTTCAGCAAATCATGGGTAACGTCATTAACAACGCGACCAGCGCTGTAGCCTCATTACCCGCCATGATATTACAACGGGCTGATCCCGCGCTATATAATCTGTTAACCAATGGGATCTTACAAGCTCGCTTAGATTATGACCGTTCAAAACTCACTTGTCGTGCGATGACCGAAAAAATGGCAGATATGGCCGGTGGTAGCTATGGTTGGGGGCAACTTGCTCAAGGGACTGCATTATCGAGTGCGGTGAGTCAAAACAAAGATGCGGTTGATGCGATTGATAAAACGGAAGCTGACAAAGGCAATAATGGCGTGCCGTGGGTGGGTGGCAGTAATGCTGGTGGCAAAGGGCAAAATCCAATAAAAGTCGTGTCTGATGTGACAAAATCAGGGTACAACTTACTTAATGGTCGTACAGTGACGGACAACAACAGCACCAATAAAAGCCAATGTGGTAATAATCTCGTCTGCCAAACTTGGTCATCTCCTGAAAAAGCGAGTAACTTTGCCGTGCGAATACTCGGTGAACAAGTGCATCAAACGTGCGAAGGATGCACGAAAACCCAAACCACCGCAGGCGTTGGATTAACACCACTCATTCAAGAAACCTACGAAGAAAAACTCAAAAATATTCAGGATTTAGTCTCTGGTAGTCAACGTATGACCTTTGAAAATCTGCAAAATGCGGGCAGTCAATCGCTGCCCATTACCCGTGGTGTGATAGAAGCGCTTCGTGATGAGCCTGATTTAGACATGATGACAACTCGTCTTGCTTCTGAAGTCGCGTTATCGTCTGTCATGGAGCAAGCACTATTACTACAGCGTGTAATGATCACCGGTAGCAAAGAGCCGAATGTCGCAAGTAATGATTTAGCTCAGAGTGCTCTAGCACGAGAAAACAGCATACTAGAGCAAGAAATCAACAACCTTAATGCGGAGCTAGATTTACGACAAAAACTCGCTAATAACGCTGCCAAAACTATTTTAGACCGTCACCAAATTCGGAGTGAGAACTCTCGCACTATTTACCAAGGTGATCCAGATCGTAATCGCTTACAACAAATCCAAAAACCAAGCGAATAGAGGCTATTCTTGTAACTACCCCCTAAAATAGTACAGCAAAAAAGTAGAAAATTCTCTATGATAAAAGTAAAAGAGGATTCAATGATGAAAAAAATGACTGAACATCAAATCGTCGCTATTTTAAAAGAAGCAGAAGCAGGTATTCCTGTCAAGGAACTCTGTCGTAAATATGGCATGGGTAATTCAACTTTTTATAAATGGCGGGAAAATATGGCGGTATGGAAACTTCAGACATCAAACGTCTAAAAGAACTCGAAGCGGAAAACCGCAAGCTTAAGCAGATGTTTGCCGAACTGAGCTTAAAATCCCAGCTTCAGGAAGAAATCATAAAAAAGCTTTAGTGCCCACAAAGGTACGTAAAACGTGGGCGCAGCAACTACAAAAAAATCATTCAGTCACTATTACGATGAGTTGTGCCATTGTTGGTTTAAGCCGTTGTGCTTACTATTACCAACCTAAGTTTCAGGATGATTCCGTGATTATTTCGGTGTTGAATACTGTCACAGACCGGCATTTACGCTGGGGTTTTCCTAAATGTTTTAATCGTATCAGAAAGCTCGGCTATCAATGGAATCATAAACTGGTATATCGGGTGTATTGTGAATTAAAGCTTAATCTCAGGGTAAAGCGTAAAAAACGTATCCCCCACGAACACCAGAAAAGCTATTGGTGCCTAATAAACAAGGTGAATGTTGGTCAATGGATTTTATGAGTGACAGTAGTCGTAATCAACGTCGCTTTAGGACATTCAATGTCATCGATGACTTTAATCGTGAGGCGTTAGGTATTGATATTGCAGTAAGCTTACCTGCAGGAAGGATTACCCGTTACTTAGATAAACTGGCCGAATATCATGGATATCCATTAAAAATGCGGGTCGATAATGGGCCAGAATTTACAGGGAAAGCCTTTATAAACTGGGCTAAATTACATGGTATAACCATTGATTATATCCAGCCCGGTAGCCCATATCAAAATGGCTATATTGAACGATTTAACCGTACCTATCGCACTGAGGTACTTGATTTATATCTTTTTAACAACTTAGCGCAAGCAAAGAAAATAACTGAAGAATGGTTAACGATTTATAACACCGAAAGACCGCATGAGGCATTAAATAACATGACACCGATTGAGTATAAAACACTAAAACAAGCAGCATGATTTTCTACGTGAGTTGTGTACTAAGTTTGGGGTATTTACATTCTCCATGTACAAAAAACTAAAACTACACTGGCTCTTCAATCGTAGTGTTGCTCTGTTCTTACTCAGTTTAATTGGATTGATGGGCGTTGCAATGATGATTAATGTAGTAGGTATTCAAATAACTGGCACAATGGGCAACTGGCGTAATTGGCTAGCACATCACTCATATTATTTCTTAATTTGGCGAATCGTTTTATACACGCTAGTGATTATTGGCTGGTTGTGGGCTAAAAGGCGTTTGACTGCCCGTGAGTTACGCCACTATCCACAAAGCCATATCGCACTTAAACAGCGCTTTCTACGTATTGAAGTCGCAACCGTGATTGCTTTCATTGTATTAGCGCTGAGCAATGGGATCGGGAGATAGTAACGCGTGATGACACTTTATACCTCCGATTATCTTGAATACTACTTAACCCTGGTTGGTTGGATTGTCAGCAATGGCATTTGGCAAGTACTGGAAGCTTCAGGGCTCTTTGTTTTACCCTTTATCAGTATTATTTTACAAGAATGGCTTAAAGCCAGAGCTGAAGGTGCTGATGAAGGTAACAAAGGGGCACTATCGGCTATCCGCGTTGAAAACCGTATTTGGGTGGCGATAGTGGTGATTTTATTTGCCGGTGTGCCTTTTATTGATATTAACCTAGCCAGTATCAAATACGACAGTAGCCGCTCCGAGCAATGCCAAGTACTAGTTGCCAAGCCTGAAGAGACCAATTGGAGCAATGCGTTTACTTCACTGAATAATCAAACCGCTAAAGTACCGCTATGGTGGTTTTTAATTCATTCCGTTTCCAAGGGCATTACCAGTAGTGCGGTCGCCTCCATCCCGTGTGGTATTGATTTACGGCAAATGCGTATCGACATTGATAATACCCGTATCAATGATCCACTGCTTGCTCAAGAAATCGCTGATTTTACCCATGATTGCTATGGACCTGCGCGGGCTAAACTCTTTATGAATAGACCCATCCTCACGGATAAACAAATGAGTGATGTGAACTGGATAGGTTCACATTACTTTTTAGACAATGCAGGCTTCTACGATAGTTACCGCTCCCATACACCAAGAACCGCTTGGCCCTATAATACAGCTCGTGATGCTGGGCTTGCTCAGACCAATGACGGCGGAGGCTATCCCAGTTGCACAACGTGGTGGTCAGATAGTAACAAGGGGCTACGTGCAAAGATTATCAAACAAGTCGAACCTGATTTACTGTCTCGTTTTGCTCGTTGGCTGCATTTAAAAAGCCACAATGAAGTGACCGATGAAATAGTCAGAGCGATTGCCTCGCCAAGACAACAAACCATGAACCAAGGCTCCGTCTATACCGATTATGGTGGTGTGGTGGGCGGCAACATGGATAATCGAGTGGTAGGAGCACTCGGTGATATTGGGCTTGCGGTTGGGTCATTGTCTTATTTTCCGTCAATGGATGTATTACGGCAAGCCTTACCACTGGTGCTGTCTTTTTTAAAAATGGCACTGGTGATTTGTATTCCACTCGTACTGCTCATTGGCCTGTATGACTTAAAAACCGTAGTAACAATAAGCTGTGTTGAGTTCGCGTTATTTTTTGTGGATTTTTGGTTTCAACTGGCCCGTTGGATTGACAGTACGATTTTGGACGCACTTTATAGTTGGGACTCGCCTCATAGTAACTGGAATCCGTTTCTAGGCATTGATAATGCGATGGGAGATATGCTCTTGAATTTTGTGATGGGGGCGATGTTTATCGTATTACCAATGTTTTGGATTAGTGCTCTAAGTTGGGTTGGTGTTCGCGCAGGGAGCATGGTGCAAATGTTAACTTCTGGTAGCAATGATGCTAAAGGGGCTGGAGGAAAAGGTGTTGGAACATTAACGAAGGTTGGCAAGATGGTTGTAACAAAAGGAGCTAGTAAGTGAGAAAAATACTTTCATTGATACCAAAATATAGTTTTTTAATCATTCAAATCATCTGGGTCATCTTTCCAAATGATGCACTCATCACCTTTATAAAGTCCCCAACCAGAAGGTCCCATTCTCCACTCTTCTTGTGGGGGAGGAGAAACATCAATATCCACACCAGCTAATAACAATGCACCAATGATTAAGGTCACTAATCCCATCCACATAGGGAACAAGATAAACAGTAAGGAAATAAGAATGAACAGATTAATCACTACAGTGAGTTTTTTAGCAAAAGAAGCTGATAATCCTTTGCGAATCAGGAATTGGCACTCTTTACGTAAAATCCAGCCAACAGACTGCCTTAAACGTCCTAGAACGCCTTGTGGGGCTTTGTGGTTAGTGTTGGTTTTCACAGTAGTCACCTTGCGGTATTGGGCTGATGGTCAAAAAATAACATGAGTAGCGGGTTTTATCAACAAAAAACAACATTAAACCGATAAGAAATTAGATTGATCGTTATCGGCGATCAATGGGGTTTTATTGATCTATATAAACGATTTTTATAAGACTTTATTTTTTGTTAAAAGAGTCTACTACCTATAAAGATGAAAACCGAGAAAACGATGAGGACAAATTAAGATGATCAGTAACACACAGACCAAACGCTATTGTCTCGTTCGGCAAGCAACCCTAAAATTTTTCTTGTTATGTTACGTACTACTGTGGTTTATGGCTAACAGCCATGCCGCCGTATCTGCGGTCACAAGCCATTTTATTATCGGCAGCGCTCCAACATTTAATCCTCAGCTTGAACAAGAAATAGCACAACAACAGTTTAGCTTATTAACGTTCAATTATCAGGGGAAGACTTACGATAATAGTACAATGCAATCTTTCCCTGCGGTTGATCCGCTCTCGACAATTCAAGATTTTATCCAACACGTCACGATAGCTCCGATGGTAATAAATGAGGGGGATGCGCTTGATGTGGATGGTGATGGTGTATTTACGGTTACATTTAACAGTGCGTCATTGACGCTTCGAGATAAAAATAATGAGATAATCGATATGAGTCATACCTTTTGTGAGCTGGTCGATAAAGCCCCCTTTACCTTGCATCTTAATGCAGCGCTTAATTTAACAACTCGCTATGGTGTTCCTAATACAACCGCTTACAATGTTAGTCAACAGTATCTTATCCCTTTAAAACCCACGCTTTGTTATCTAAAACCGAGTCTGACTTATGGCAGTGGTAACTATGCGGGCGTGACGACTATTTGGAATCCACAGCAAGGGTTTATTTACGATGCAAGTAAAACCCCTTTCCCAACAACGGGGATGGATGGACTGAATTTTGATATTAAAGTACTCGGTGTGGATGTGTTAACGCAAGACATTAACACGATTTATTCTCATTTAGCCAATGTTAGTCTGCAATTAAGTCCGATGGATAGCCAAACGCTCCATGTTAAACTCAGTGGCCCAACGGCGAATAATCCCAAACCGTTTACGGCCAATGTATTTAATATTCTGATTGGTCCAGCCCTAACTTACCGCTTTAAAATCAACCATTGGTTTATTTATAACAACGATCAATTACTGACGTGGGGTAATGCCAATAACTGGTGCAATGGGCTTGGGGGTAATCAACGTTATCAATTACCTGCAATAACACAACTGTCCAATGCGAGCCAGGATGTATCGGGTCAAGCCGGGGTTAGAAACTATACTCGAGCTATTGGACAAGGGTTATTACCTGAATGGGGATCGCTTGTCAGTTATGGCCTCATGACCAGTCATTATATTTGGTCAAGTACCTTGCGACCAAATAGCGGTGGACATTATTACGATACCCACAATGTTATCGGCTCTATTTCTTCACCTGTGCCTGCGTTTCAAGAAATGAATTTGTGCGTTTCTAAATAATTTACGTGGTTTTAAAGGGAAAAGGGAAAAAGATTTTAAGCGATAAAGGGTATTAATAGGTAGTTAAGGGTAAGAGTGCCATTACTGACGTAATGGCCTCTACCTGTGAAATGTGGTCATGGCTGTTTAAGGGGAAAAAAACGATTGGAACGCACGATAACACTCCCACTATCACAGCGCCTATTGTCAATGATGAGTTTATTATTCCACAAACAGCAGAAAACCTATTATCCAACGTGCGCTGCGACCAATTATTAAAAGCAATTTGGCAGCGCACGTCACTTTCTGATTTACAATTTAAACAACTCTATCTTAACCCCCATTGAACGCTATGCCGAACTCGTTCAACAGTTTCCTGCTTCAGAAAGTCACCATCATGCCTATTTAGGTGGAATGCTTGAACATGGGCTTGAAATCATGGCTTATGCATTAAAATTTCGCCAATCCTATTTATTACCTATTGGCTCATCACCTGAAGAGCGTAGCGCACAAGAAGATATTTGGACAGCCGGCATTGCTTATGCTGCACTTATTCATGATATTGGTAAATTGGCTGTAGATATTCATGTTGAATATATTGATGGTTCAATATGGCATCCTTGGCATGGTTCATTAAAAAAAGCCTATCGATTTAAATACAATAAAAATCGTGAATATCGACTGCATAGTGTGAGTATTGGACTGTTATATCGGCAAATACTCGATACGAAGTTACTTGATTGGTTAACCGAAAGTCATGAGTTATGGTCTTTTTTTACCTACTTTGTCGCAGGACAAATGGAACAAGCCGGTGTACTAGGAGAACTTGTCACTAAAGCAGACCAAGCTTCCGTTGCTCAATCGCTAGGGGGGAGTATTGAAAAAGCCATGAGTGCACCTAAACATTCACTGCAACGAAAACTACTCGATGGATTGCGTTACCTAGTAACAGAGGAACTCAAACTCAATAATAGCGGACCGAGTGATGGTTGGCTTACTGACGATGGTTTATGGTTAGTCAGTAAAACCGTGTCTGATAAACTCAGGGCTTACTTATTATCACAAGGTATTGAAGGGATTCCTTCCAAAAATTCGATACTCTTCACCGCACTTCAAGAACACCATATTATTCTAAGTACAAATGAAGATAAAGCCATTTGGAATGCCACCGTCACCAGTCACAGCAATGGTTGGTCGCAACCCTTTACTTTTTTAAAAGTCATGCCTTCACTGATTTGGTTAGATGAAAAGCCAACTGTTTTTGAAGGAACCGTTGTTATCAATCTGCCAAAGGATGACTGTCATGCCGAGCAACAATCTGATGATAACGCGACACAAAAAATGCCATCCCTATTTACAGAACAAAATGCATCCGACACAAACCATGAAATTGAACCAGTAGTGACACCAAACGATTCACTGCCAGCCGATAGTTTAGAAGCGGTATTCAATTTACTTGAACTGAATGACGAGGATGAGCAACCAGTGTTAGAGGAGACAGCCAGTCAATTGTCTGTCACTGAAATCAACTCAACTGAGTCCAACTTAAACATTGATAGTCATCCAACTAATCTTTTTAATACTTATTCATCAATATTACAAGAGCCTACTGAGCAAAAGAGTACGTTGATTGAATTTACCGATACGGAAAAGCAAGTAATGAAACAAATTGATGAAATAATCCCATCGGGCGAACATTTTATTCAGTGGTTAAAAGACGCTATCTTAATGCAAAAACTCATTATCAATGAACCACAAGCTTTAATTCATACCGTGGATGATACCTTGTTTATCATTACACCTGGTATATTTATGCGTTATGTGATGGAATTTCCACAGGTGCAACAGATTGCCAAAGTCGAAAAAATTCCTGCATGGCGATATATGCAAAAAACGTTTGAGAAACTTAGATATCATAAACGAAAAGAAGGTGGTTATAGCATATGGACATGTGCGGTCGAAGGTCCTAAAAGTACCAAAAAAGTGCATGGTTACTTATTTAATGATCCCACCATCCTAATTCCTGATATTGTTTATAATAACCCTTATTTGCGCATTACCTCTGATTCAGACAATAACCTATTCTTTTAGATTAGGGCTATATGGCGAAAAATAATCAACAGCTGCGTCAATAAATGCTTTTAATTTAGGTAATCGTAGTGAATCAGCCGTGTATGTAATATTCATCTCTTTTGCTGGTGGTAAAAAGGAGTGCAAAATAGGTAGTAGTTTTTTATGTGTTATAGCTTCCTTTAGCATAAAATCAGGTAGCATGGTTATTCCTAACCCTTCAATCGCTGCCTGTATTAAAGCAAATGTTTCATTACTTTTAAATGCCCCAGAGACGGTAAAATAAACTAATTTCCCATCCACGGTAAATGGCCACACATAGTCATTTTGGGTTCCATTTAGATATTGATAGATAAGACAACAATGGTTTTTTAAATCATCAGGAAAAGAAGGGATTCCTTTTTCTGCTAGATAAGATGGAGAGGCAGCAAAAGTAAGTTGATGAGGTCTAATTTTTCGTGCAATGAGTCCTGAGTTAGGCAGATTGCCGATCCGAAAAGTTATATCAAATGCTTCTTTTACTAAATCAACATAGCGGTCAGTTAAGTTTAGTTCAATTCTAATGTGAGGATATTGTTTCATAAAACGACTTATAAATGGCATTAAATTAACGTTACCAAAACTCATCGGTGCACTAATCTTTAATAATCCATAAGGCTCTTCAATAAACTGTTGAGCTAAATTATTTGTTGCTTTTACTTCTGATAAAATGGTTAGACAACGTTCGTAATACTGTTTGCCGAAGTCAGTTAAACTTTGAGAGCGCGTGGTACGATTCAAAAGCTTTATACCTAATTCAGACTCTAAGAAAGAAATATATTTTGCCACCATTTGTGGTGATATCTTCAATGAGTATGATGCAGCAACAAATGAGCCCTTATCCACTGTCAAAACAAAGGCCTCCATACTTTTTAAAAGATCCATATTGACAACTCCTAGTTGTTAATTAATAAACTATATGATTATTTATTGTTTATTATTTTACTATTAAACTTCTACAAATCAATTCAACTAATAAATAAAGGACTTAAAGATGAAAAAAATAGGTATCATTGGTGCAGGTTCTATTGGCCAAGCTTGTGCACAGTTATTTACGAAAACAGGTTATGACGTTATGTTAAGTAATTCTCGGGGCAAGCAGACGCTTTATGATGTTGCTTATAGTATAGGATGCAAAGTAGGTAGCCAGCATGAAGCGATTGCTTTTGGTGAGGTGATATTAATTGCTATTCCCTTTATCAACTATACCTTGTTACCTGCTGATTTACTTAATAATAAAATTGTTTTTGACGCAATGAATTATTATCCTGATCGTGATGGTCATATTGAACAACTGGATCAATATCACATAACTACCACTGAAATGCTGGCTGATCATCTTACTCATTCACGTATCGTTAAAGTGTTTAATGCCATACTTGCAAAAGATATTGTTAAAGATGCTAAACCGAACGATCAGCAAAACAGACGAGCTATTCCTATTGCCAGTAATGATGATAAAGCAAAACAGATCGCTATCTCAATATTAAGTCATGTTGGTTTCGATTATGTTGATGCTGGGGCGCTAAGAGATAGCTGGAGGTTTGAGAGAGCCAAACCAGCATATTGTATACCGTTCAATACTAAAGGCTTGATACAAGCACTAGATAAAGCTACTCGTACAGAGGAGCTTCCTTATAATTCCTGGCATTCAGATGTTGAAAAACAAAATTAGTGGGTTGCTTGCTATAAAGTATGAGTCAAAAATAAGTAGCCTTAAATAATATTGATTTAGATCGGAATATTAAAATGCTAACAACTGCCAAATTAATATTCCTCAAATCTAAAAATTTCACGCTAACTCAAAACATATAATCA